>DAOVZQ010000321.1 GCA_030635025.1 bacterium | reverse complement strand
TTGCCCATGCCGATGACGACGGCGAGATCGTCCAGGGCGTCGAGATCGTAGGCGAGCCACTTTCGGCAGGTCCGGGTCTCGTTGGTAGTCGGCACGTTCTGGGGCGGGACGCAGCGCAGGGCCGACGTGATCCAGAGGTCGGTCATCGAGAGACCGTCGTCACGTCCCTCGGAAATGGGTCGATCGGTGAATCCACAGCGATGCAGGGCGGGAAAGAGAAACGCGCCGCTGGCGTCGCCTGTGAACATGCGGCCGGTGCGGTTGGCGCCGTGGGCGCCGGGAGCCAACCCCACCAGGCCGATACGGGCGGCGGGGTCGCCGAAACCCGGCAGGGGTTTTCCCCAGTAGTCGCATTCCATGTAGGCTCGACGCTTGACGCGGGCCACCTGTTCGCGCCAGTGCGCGAGCCGCGAGCAGCGACGGCAGTTCGCAAGGTCGGACGGGTAGGGATCGAATGTCTTTTCAACCATGGCCCCGAGCATAGACCAAGAACGGTGACGATGGAAGTGATCTTGAAAGCCCCGGACTGGGCGACCCACCTACTGAGCGATCTGCACGACTGGAAGCAGAACCCCCTGCCGGTCGCCGAACTGGTTCCGTTCGATCTGCCGGACGACGCGTGGTTCGAGTATGCCTGGCTCGATGCCGACGGGAAGCCGCGGCCCGATCCCGACGGCGTTCCGGCCAAGAATCCCTGGTGGGACTACGCCTGCCGTATCGTCGGTCCGCGATGGCGGGAACACGCGAGGGTTCCCGCATCCCACGTCCGGTCCGTTCGTCGCTTGCGGGGGCATCGTCTCGATTCGGATCATCTGGGGTCGGGTCGCCGCATCTACACATATTCGCCGGCGGGCGCCGATACGCCCGCGCCGGTAATGCTGATCCACGACGGCAAGGGTTTCTGGCACCACGGACGTTGCGGTGCCTTGTCGGACGCACTATTTGCGGCGGGGGAGATCCCGCCGGTCCATCTCGTCTTTCTTCAACCCGAAAAGCGGACGGTCGAGTACGCCTTCAATCCGGCCCATGGAGCCTATGTGGTGGAGGATGTGTTGCCGTTCGTGAATGACCTGGTGGCGACGTCCGGCGAATATCTGTTGCTGGGCGCCAGCCTCGGTGCGTTGGCAGCCGCGGATATGGCGCTGGACAGGCCGGGCGTCTTCTCGGCCGTGGGCTCGTTGTCAGGCGCGTTTCTGATGGGGCCCAAAGACGAACCCCTCGACCCCTTCGCCGGCAGCGAGTGGCTGCTGGGGCGTATCGAGGCCGGCGCGGGACGCGATCTGCGCTGGTCGTTTGACTGTGGAACGCTCGAGTGGCTCCTGCCCGGCCACCGGCGATTGTATTGTGCGTTGGAGGCCGGGAACTACGATCACCGAGGAGTGACGAGCCATTCCGGCCACAACTGGACCACCTGGCGCAACGCGCTGCCCGGGGTTCTGAAGTATCTGCTCACCGGATAATATTTCGGGGAACTCCTTGTTGAGCACAGGGTTTTTCTTGTCCGTCGCCCGAGCCTGGAGCATCTTTGCAGATGCAAATACACTGACAATAGGATTCCAGAGGGAGAAAAACATGCGCCGCATTCTGATGACGATCACCCTGATGTCCCTGTTGCTGGCCGGTACGGCCCTGGCCAAGGAGAAGGTCTACGGCAAGGGCGTCAGCGAGGGCGAGTTCACCAAGATCAGCACCATCCTGGCCGATCCCGACACCTATGCCGGCAAGGTCGTCCGCATCGAAGGCACGGCGGTCGGCGTCTGCGCGCACCGCGGGTGCTGGGTGACCCTGGCGTCGGACAAGGAAGAAGAGACCATGCGCGTGAAGGTGAAGGACGGCGTCATCGTCTTTCCCAAGGAAGTCATCGGCGAACAAGTGCAGGTCGAGGGTATCTTCGTCGTCAACAAGTCTGAGCAGAAGTGCGATTCCACCAAGAAGGGCGAGCCCGAAATCAAGTGCACGACCATTCTGCAGGTATCGGGCACCGGTGCCGTCGTCAACTGGAAATAGTGGACGGGGAATAGCCGGATGAGCGCTTTTCGCAAGGTCTGCCGCTGGCTCCACAGGGAGCTGGGCTTCTTCGCCGTGGGCTTGACGCTGGTGTACGCCATCAGCGGTATCGCCGTGAATCATATCCATCACTGGGATCCGAATCATACCGCCTATACCGAGACCTGGAGTATCGAGCCGCCGGGCGTCGGGGAGACCGACGTCCTGGCGCCGCTCGTTCTGGAGCGCCTGGCCCTCGACGAGCCCGTCAAGGACACCTGGCGCGCGGGGCGCGAACTCTTCCAGGTCTTCGTCGATGACGGCACGATCGACGTGAACCTCGCCACCGGTGAGGTGACGCGAGTGGGACACGCCAAACGACCGGTATTTTTCGACATGAACTTCATGCATCTCAACAAGGGGCGGGCGCCCTGGACGGGCATCGCCGACGCCTTCGCGGGCGTGATGATCGTGTTGGCGATCACCGGCATCTTCCTGGTCAAGGGCCGCCGGGGCCTGGCCGGACGCGGCGGCGTACTCATGGGCCTGGGCATAGTTCTGCCGCTGGCCTACGCGATTGTTCAGCGATTCACCCAGCCCTGAGGCCCGCTTCGCGGCCGACTTGACTCCCCCGACCGCCCCATCTAGCTTAGGCCGGTCACAAGGTACGACCGTCCCACATCCCTCCATGCCACGATCGGGAGGCACTCATGACGACCACCATCGGCATCCGTCGCGAAGACAAGAACAAGTGGGAGCGCCGCGTTCCCCTGACGCCCGCAGACGCCGCCGCCGTGCAGAGCGAATTCGGCCATAGAATCGTCGTCCAACCGTCGCCCATCCGTGTCTTCGACGACGACGCCTACCGCGACGCGGGGCTCGAGGTCTCCGACGCTGCGCTGGAGGCCGACATCCTGATCGGCGTGAAGGAGATCCCGCCCGAGCTGTACCGGCCGGGTACGGTCTACATGAACTTCTCGCACACCATCAAGGGCCAGCCCTACAACATGCCCCTGCTGAAGACCTACATGGAGCAGGGCTGCACGCTGTTGGACTACGAGTGCATTACCGACGACGACAACCGCCGCCTGATCTTCTTCAGCCTGCACGCGGGCTACGCCGGCATGATCGACTCGTTGCGAGCCTTCGGCCTGCGGCTGGCGGCCAAGGGTATTGCCAATCCGCTGAGCGACGTGAAGTCCGCCTACGAGTACAAGGACCTCGCCGATGCCGAGCACCACATCCGGACCATCGGCGACCGTCTCTGGAACGAGGGGCCCTTCATCGGCGACGGACCGATCGTGATCGGCATGGCCGGATACGGCAACGTGAGCAAGGGCGCCCAGCACGTGCTGGAGTGGCTGCCGGTGGCCAAGGTCTGTGTCCACGACCTGCCGAACGCCGCCCAGGTATCCGACAAGATGCCCCTGGCCCTGTGCATCTTCGAGGAGAAGGACATGGTCCGGCCCAAGGGCGACCACGCCTTCGACCTGCAGGACTACTACGACCATCCCGAGAAGTACGAGAGCCGCTTCGAGGATCACCTGTCCCACATGGACCTGCTGATGAACACCATCTTCTGGACCGAGCGCTACCCGCGCCTGGTCACCAAGGCCTGGACCGCCGCCCAGTTCAGCGACGGCGCCACGCCGCGCCTGCAGGTCATCGGCGACATCAGCATCGACATCGAGGGCAGCATTGAGCTGAGTCTCAAGGCCACCTATTCCGACACGCCCAATTACCTCTACGATCCGAAGACCGGCGAAGCGGTCGATGGCGTCGAGGGCGAGGGCATCGTGATCATGGCCGTGGACAACCTGCCCTGCGAGCTCCCCGCGGCCGCGTCCGAGCACTTCTCGAGCGTGCTGCGCGACATGGTGGGGGACCTGGGCAAGGCCGACTGGACCGCCGACTTCGAGGCGCTGGACCTGCCGTCCCATCTGAAGAAGGCCGTCATCGTGCACAAGGGTGAATTGACGCCCAAGTTCGCGCACCTGACCGAGTATTTGTAAGAGCCCCCTTGCCAGTCGCGACCCGCATGCGCATCATGCTGACGCGACGATCAACGGCCTCCGGACACGAATTCGATACCGGGGCCTGAACAAGTAAGACCGTGCGGAGGAGAGAAGCGATGGCCAAGATGACCAAGGCGAAGATCTTCAAGGCCCT
>DAOVZQ010000462.1 GCA_030635025.1 bacterium | reverse complement strand
GCCAGATAGGCACTGGCGGCGTGAGGGATCGCGTAGTGGACGTGCAGGATGTCCAGCCCGTGGCGCCGGGCCACATCACACATCTTGGTAGCCAGGGCCAGGGTATAAGGCGTGTGCCTGAAGACGGGATACGAGACGGCCTCGACCTGATGGAAAAATATGTTCCGCTCGTAGCGTTGCAGGCGTACGGGCATGGCGTCCGTGATGAAGTGGACCTCATAGCCACGCCGCGCCAGGTTCAGTCCCAGCTCACTGGCGACGATGCCGCTGCCGCCGGCCGACGGGTAGCAGGTGATGCCGATCACGGGTAGACGATTCACGACCAACGCTCCTGCGGCATGTCGCCCGCAACCGGCGCAGCCTCAATGTGCAGGGCTTCGGCCATCCGCACGCCCGCCTTGAAGCCCCAGCCCCGCGCCCAGCGTTCGACCTCGGCCAGGAAGGCCGGATCGTTGATCTTGGTGGCGCGGGTTCCGGCCGCGGGTTCGAACTGGCTCGCGTAGCAGGTCAGGGCTTCGACCTTCGACTCCCAAACGTCGGATATGTCGAAATACATATCGGGTTTGTCGCCCGGCATACAGACCGTGGCGACCGCTTCGCAATCCCAGCGTTCCGCCGGCTCGGGCAATTTCGCATCGGCGGGCCAGAGTCGTGACTCAGGCAGATCGGGGCGCCAGGCCGCCAATCGGGACATGAAGGCCGCCTTGCGCACCAGCGGCGGAATGGCTTGATGGTCGGGATGCCTGTTCGGCATGGGGGCCGCCACGACCCAGCGAGGGCGAAGGCTGCGAATCACGGCGGCGACCAGAGCCACCTGTTGCGGGTCATGGACGGAAATGAATCCATCGGGCAGGTCGAATTGGAGTCGTCCGGCGATCCCCAGAATCTTGGACGCCTTTTCCGCCTCTTGCCATCGGAGTTCGGGCGTGCCGTTGGACCCCAGTTCCCCGCGCGTCAGGTCGCAGATCCATACGCGGCGGCCTTTTTCTGAAAGTAATCGCAAGGTTCCGCCCAGAGCGATCTCCGCGTCGTCGGTATGGGGTGAAATACAGAGCAGGTCACATTGCGGCGCACGGTCATTCATGGGCTCGTCCCTTCGCATCTGGTCCCGTCCACGATCAGTTTCCAATCCTGCCATTCATTTGTCCGGCCCGATTCAAGATGTTTTCGCGATGCATCCAACGAGATCGCTACAAGGTCATCTCCCCACAGGGCCAGAGCCCAGTACATGGCCAGGGTCCGTTCCTGCCGCTTACCTCCGGGCGATACCCAGGCCGGCAAATCCGGACTGGAGGAGGCTTCGGAGGACAGGCGCGCAAAGAATGAGCGGCTACGATCCGACAAACCGCTCTTGAAAGAATCTACGCGATCCGATACCGCCAGAGTCCGGGGGTCGAACGCTTCGGCAAGGGCCTCATCGAGGGCTTGGCCCACGACGGTTTCGAATCGGGAGAGGATAGCGCTCCGGGCTGTCTCGTCCGCAATCACACTCGTGTCTGCGCCCTCGCGTGTAGGCGTCAAAGTGGCGAACAGACGGGGCAGCAGCGGGCTCCTCGGCAGATCAAGGGCCTCATAGACGGTCGAGAGTTGTGTCAGGTAGGCGAACTCGCCGGGCCCCACCACAACGCCCGCCGGACGAAACAGCCAGTCCTGAATCGGCGACCGGAAAAGAACGCCCGGCCGCAGGCGGGATACGTCGGCAGGAAGGGCCTCTCCTGCCTTGAGCCGTAAGCGCCGTTGGTCTTGGGCCACACTGAACGGTTGCGACAAGGACTCCGATCCGATCTGGGCATGGTAGCCCTGTTTCGTCAGGGCCGCTCCCCGCTCGGCGGCCAATGCCGATAGTCGATCCCGATCCCGGTTCAACACCTCGTAGAAAGGGGTCGCAGCCTCATGAAGCGCAGAATCATCTCCGGAAACCACGAGGAGTCCTCGATCGCCGAAAAGAGCCAGCAGCGCGCGACGCTGCAGGCGTCCCCAGTTAAGATCTTCGACACCGGCCGTCTTCCAAAGACCGGCTAGCCTATCCGCCATGTGGGATCGGCCGGTCTGCTCTTCCAGCCAGTGCCGCGCCGCTGTCCCCGCCACTCGTGCTGATAAACCGCCGACGGTCGATGAAGGGGCCGCTTCCGGCGTCCGGGGCTTTAACAGAGTCTGGCGTCGCGGATCGTAAAGACTCGGGGCGAAGGCCTCGCGCAGGTCGTCGTCGTCATCCCCCATCCAGAACAGAGGCACGGTCGGGTGACCGGCCGCCGTTCGTTCCGCAGCGGCCGCGATGCAAGTGGCCGTCTTGAAGAGCGTGTAAAGAGGCCCACCCAGAAAGCCGGGCTGCTGCCCGGTCACGATGACGTCCGCGGCGCCGGCCGCCAATCGTTCCACGTTGTGCTTAGCCAGATCACGGGACGCATCGTCCGGCAGATCGGCTGAGAATTCGGACCACCAGGCCGAGCGCCACACGGTGCTTCGCCAGGCCGGGGCCGGTTCGTCCGGGGATGGAGACGCCAGGCAGTCTCGCCAGGCCTCCGCTGCGCCGGACAACCGAGTATCGATGGACAGCCAGTCACGCACGAGCGGAGACAACCCGGGCATCCCCGACAAGGGACCGGCTCTCACGAATCGTGTAGTCGGATCGGTCATGACTTGAGCCTTCTCATGCGTTATCACGCCGGTAGAAGAGTATCCAGCGCTCTGCGGAATCTGGGTCGAAAACGCGACCGTCGTAACCGCCGACCGCATCGTAACGATGCATCCCGATGGTTGCGGCTAGTGAATCGAGGGCATCCGGCTCGAACAGGGCCACCGCCTCGGTGTAATCAAGTCCCGCGGCCGGTACACCCAGGCGAAGAGCCTCGTCCTCCAGGCCGGGGCG
>DAOVZQ010000010.1 GCA_030635025.1 bacterium | reverse complement strand
CCAGGCTTCCAGGTCGGTGATTTCCTGCTCATCCAGGGGCTCGAGACGGGCCATCACTTCTATCATATAGTGTGCATCGGCATCCAGGCGGTCGGCTCGTACGGTCGAGAGTCCCCGCCGACGGCAGAGGGCGTCTTCGATCGTCGACAGTTGGTCACTGCTGGCCAAAGGGCGGCCCGATCGGTCGAAGAGATCGTAACGTTGCTCCAGCACGTCATAGAAGACGCGAAAAAAGGTGGATCCCGAAACGATCTTGTCGTCCCACCAGCCCGAACGTTGGCGCAGGATACCCCACTGCACGATCACCGTGGCCGGCAATCCGGAGTGGAGGGCCTCGGTCGCCCCGCCGCCGAACAGGTCGGACACTTCCAGGTCGAAACTCAGTATTCCGTTTTGCAGGTAGGGTGGGCCGATCTCCAGTGTGGGGTCGGCGGTATCCTGGGCGCAGGCCGGGGGCACGCCGATCAGAACCATTACGGCTGCGATCCACAAGACCCGCAGACAAGCGAATCGGGCCGACCCCATCGGGACCGGCCTAAGATTCGCTGACGAGTTCATGATTCCATTCAAATCAGAACGTCCGTTCCAACCGGATCTGGACAAGGGTGTTGTGACCCCCGTCGTTCAGGGTCTTGATGACGTCGATGCGGGGGCCGTCGTCGTCGAACTGGAAGCCGATTCCCGCGCTGGACTTCAGGTCGTCCAGATCGAAATCGGCCGTGCGGTTTTCCCAGGCCATGCCGGCGTCGAAGAACAGGAACAGGGCCGAGTCGATGTCGATGTTGCCGAAGCCCTCGAAGTCGCCCCAGTCGTCATCGGGGCCCGGAGTCCAGATCACATCCGTATCAAAGGAAAAGGCGTACTCGAAGTTCGTTACGAGCATGCGCTGGCCGCCCTTGGCCAACAAGGGCGTGACCAGGTCGGGGTCGGGCGTCAGCAACGACTGGTAGCGGTAGCCGCGCACGGTGCCGAGACCGCCAACCGGGAAGCGTCGTTGAACCGGCAACTCGCCCGACAGCCCCGTCGCGTACATCACGCGGAAGTCCATGTAGCGCGACGAGCTCATGTGCACACGTCCCCGGTAGGACGTCTTCATCAGCGAGTAGTCGAAGCGGTCGCCCGTGTGGTTGCGCCCCGATTCCCAGTTCGCCAGGATATGATTGTTCCGCGTACCGATCAGGGCGTTGGCGAAGTAGCAGCGGAGCATGCCTTCGTCGACGGCGGGATTTTCTGCGTACTCACCATCAGCGAAGGACCAGGTCTCGCGTGTTTCCAGCGAGGAGTAGCTGCTGGATTCGTAGCCCGCTTCAAGACGGATCGTACTCATGGGGTAGCCCACCAGGCTGACGGTCACGCCCTCCCGTTGGTAGTAGTCGCGATAGTCTTCGCGGAAAAACACGCCGGCCAAGCTGTTCTCGAGTCCGTCGATGCCGGTGTTGTCCTGGAAGTCGGTACCCGAATGAGCGGTGACGCGGGCCAGCAGACGCTGGTTCGCCAGCAGGGGCTGGACCAACAGGCCGCCGAGGGTCCATTCCTCTCTGCGGAATCCATATGAGAACAGCCCCTTGACCGCGGGGCCGTAATCCTCCCGGGAGATGCCGGTCGGACGGAAGCGAAGGGAGAAACCGTCCACGCGCTGGAAAGAGGTGTTGTCGGCTTCGTCGTCGTATTGGCGGCTCAGCTCGCGACGGGCGAAACGCTGGCCGTGCCTTTCCCAGTAGTCCTCGTCGTCGCAGCCCGTGTCGGAGCCCAGATCCAGATCGAAGTTCACGACCACACGGCTTGTGTCTGAGTCTTCATCGGCCGCGTCGTCTAAGTCGTCCTCATCGTCGGGGACGGTGATCAGCGAGACCCAACCCAGTTCGCCGATAAGGCGGATGTGGGGATTGGACGGGTCGATTGCCTCCCAGCTTTCGGCCGAGTCTTCGACGAGGAACTGATAACGATGCCGACCGGGCTCAAGGCTCAAGGTCACCGACCACACACCCGACTCCGAGTCGAGCTCCATCGCGACCGAATCCCATTCGTTGAAGCTACCGGTCACCGCGACCGAGACGAACCGGTCGTCCAGATAACGGAACGTCACGTCATCGTCGGAGCGGCGCGTTCGCGCCGAGGACGGGATCGTTCCTTCCGAGGTGTCACCGTTGAGGGCGAGGACCGTTTCCACGGTTCGGGTCTCCGCGGCTGTAGCCGAATCATTGATCAGCCCGATGGCCAGCGCGGTCAGTACCAGGACCAGCACCCAGAAGAAAAGGTTCACGAGTGTGAGTTTCGGCGAGTTCATGTCTGCTCCATCCCGTTGGACAGCGATCGAGGATTCACTTGGGGTTCGCTGTGCAAGGGGCAAGGGGTGTGCCGTTCGGTTAGGGGAGGTATTCTCTTACTGTATCTCGGTATCCTGCATGGGTTTGCCGGCGCGCCATTAGCCGGAGTCAAGGCGCCTCACAGCCGCTGAATCGTGTCCCGGCGACACGGCGCGATGTCCTGGCGACACGCCAAAGCCGCGCGAGGAAACAGCTCAGGCCAGCCCGAGCCGCTTCAGTTTTCTGTGCAGGCTGACGCGATCCCGGCCCAGCTCTCGGTGGGCCGCGTCTATTTTGCCTTCACAGCGGGCCAGCACACGTGAGAGGACCTGTTGCTCGAAGGTTTCCAACTGCTCGGCCAGCGGTCCGGTCGCCGACGTGGCGACGCCACTCGACCCGGCCGCCAGCAACGGATCCAGGTCGCCCGCTTCGATCTCGGTCGCGTCGGTCATGATCACCAGGCGCTCCATCAGGTTCCGCAGCTCACGCACGTTGCCGGGCCAGGCGTAGTCGGCCAGTGACCGGACGGCTCCTTCGGCCAGCCGACGTTTCGGTCGTCCCATCACCGAGCAGAAATGATCGAGATAGTGGATGGCCAGGAGCGCGGCGTCCCCGGTTCGGTCACGCAGGGGCGGAACATGAATCGGCACGACCTTCAACCGATGGTACAGGTCTTCCCGAAACTCGCCGTCGGTGATGTGCTGCTCGAGATCCTGATTGGTCGAAGCGAAGATGCGAACGTCCAGGCTAATGGTTTTCTCGCCGCCGACGCGCTCCATCTCTTCTTCTTCCAGCACACGCAGGAGCTTGGCCTGGGTGGTAGGATTCATGTCGCCGATCTCGTCGAGCAGCAGGGTGCCGCGCTGGGCCAACTCGAACTTGCCGCGCCGGGTCGCCACCGCGCCCGTGAAGGCGCCGCGTTCGTGACCGAACAACTCGCTTTCGAGCAGCTCCGAAGGTATCGCCGCACAGTTGACCTTGATGAAGGGACGGCCGGCGCGAGGACTGGCCGCGTGCAGGGCGCGAGCTACCAGTTCCTTGCCCGTGCCGTTCTCGCCGGTGATCAATACGCGGGCCTCGCTAAAGGCGGTGCGGGCGATTTCCTCGTGGAGGCGCGCAATTTCCGCACAGGCGCCGATGATCTCGCTGGCGCTCCCGGACGCCGTATCCAGGGCCTCCCGCAACGACGTGTTCTCGCGGTGCAGGTCACCGAGGCGCAGCACGTTGCCGATCGACACGAGCAGCCTCTCGACACCGATCGGTTTCTCGATGAAGTCCATCGCACCGGCCTGGGTGGCCTTCACGGCCACGTCGATCGTGGCGTGGCCGCTCATCATGATCACGGGCGGGGAGTCGCCGGCTTCTTGCCAGTCTTGCAGGAGACTTAGCCCATCCCGGCCTGGCAGTTGCACGTCCAGCAGGATCAGATCGACCGAGTGACCGGCCAGGACATCCTGCGCCTCGGTCCCGTTGCCGGCCGTACTCACCTCGAAGCCCTCGTCTTCGAGGACACCCGCCAACAGCTTGCGGATATTGGGTTCGTCGTCGACGACCAGGATGTGGGAACGGGTCGCGCTCACGGGGAGTCCTCCTGCCTACGGGCGATATCCACGGGGAGGGTCATGCGTATCACCGCTCCGCCTTCGGGATGATTGGCGGCCGCCAGGCTGCCGTCGTGATCTTCGAGGATCTTGCGCGAGATGGGCAACCCCAACCCGGTGCCGGTATCCTTGGTTGTGTAGTAGGGCTCGAACACGCGATCGGGCGGGTCGGCCAGCCCTGGACCCGAGTCGATGATCTCCAGGACGAACTGCCGGTCCCGGCGCTCCAGCCGAATGGTGATTCGCCCGGCGCCGTCGATGGCCGCCACGGCGTTCTTGACCAGGTTGGCCAACGCCTGCCGGATCTGTCCCGGGTCCACGCGCACCGGAGTCGTTTCGGTCGGAACATCCCAGACCACTTCCAGACGTTCATCCCCAGTGTAGAGTTGCACGACCGCGCGGGTTAGTTCGAGCAGGTCGACGGCTTCCGGATGGGGAACAGGCAGTCGGGCGTACTGGGAAAACTCGTCGGCCAGGCGTTTCAGGTTCTCGGTTTCTTCGAGGACGGTCTGCACGGAGTCGGTTACGGCGGGATCGTCGGAGCGCTTGCCGATGCGATGCATGGCCAGGGTGATGGGGGTCAGCGGATTCTTGATCTCGTGCGCGAGCCGCCGCGCCACGCCTCGCCAGGCCGCTACGCGTTCGGCCTGGATCAGGTCTTCCTTGCCGGTGCGCAGGTCGTCGGTCATACGGTTGAAGGCCGAGACCAGTTGACCCAATTCCGCGGGCGCGTCCACATCCACACGATGCTCCAGATCCCCCGCGGCGACCTTTCGCGTACCGGCGGCCAGGGCATTGATCGGCTTGGCGATACGACGAGCAAACGCGCGCGAGAGCAACAAGGCGGAGACCAGCACCACCAGACCCAGCACCAGCAAAGTGGTCAATGCGTCACCGCGCAGCAGGTCTCCATAGTAGAGGCGCATCTGGCGAATCCGGGCGCTGCCCTGGGTGATGGCATCCAGGCGGCGCGCCAGGTCGGGGTTGAGTGGGTGCGCCAGAGCCAGGGTTCCATGCGGAGTTGCACGGGCCGCGACGATCCACTCACCGTCAGGCAAGGTGATGCGGATAGCGTCACTCGGTGGATTGGCCGCCAGGTTAAGCAGGGCCTGTTCGAGCTCACTGCTTGAAGGGCCCGTGACCTGAAGGATCGTTCCATTGGAAATCCGGGCCAGCGCTGTGCCGTCCGCGGTCGGAGGCAACGTGCTGCCGGTGTCGACAAGAACCAGCTTATCCAGACCGACGCGCGTTGTCTCCCGGCAACGATTCAACTCGTCACGCGCCAGGTCCAGCGAGCTCTCAAGGGCTTCCCGCAGACCCGGACTGTCCAGCATTTCGAGGTGTCGCTGGCTGATCTGCCAGTTCACGGCGAGGATCGCGATCGCGGGGATCAGCGAGAGGGTCAGGAAGAGGATGAATAGGCGTCTTTGCAATTGGGGCTCCGGGATTCGGGGTCGTGGGGCTGGGTCTCCAGACAAACCCGGCGTGATCAACTCACCTCGAAGACAAGCGTCTCTCCATCATTCGGAACGAATGTCTTGGATGACAAGCCGTTGGTCTCGAAGGCCTGCCTCAACTGTGTCCGGGTCGTGGGACAATGGTTCAGCGCTTCGAGATGATTGGCAATCACCTTGTTGGGGGCGACTCGTGCAAATGTAATAATTTCCTCCAGCGGCATCAGAATCGGCCCGCCGACATCCAAGCTGGCACTGCCGGCCGCCACCACGGCGATATCCGGCTTCAACTCGGTCAGGGCCCGTTCCACGTCCTTGGTGAAAACGGTATCTCCGCTGATATAAATCGAAGGCTCATCCGGAAGCTGGAGATGGAATCCCGCACCGTTCGCCATAAGGTAATGAACGAACCCGTGGCCATGTTTAGCGGGGACGGCCGTGATATTTCCACCAAGGAGTTGCTCCGGCTGCCAGTAGCTCAGCGTCGTTTCAACAGTGAGACCGAGCTTTCGGAGGTAAGCCGCATCCTGTGTTCGACACACGACCGGAATACTGTTTTTGCCCAGGAAGGTTTCTCCAGCCGCATCGAGATGATCTGTATGCTGTAAAGCCTTCAGCCCGAATGTTTGGCTGTGTGTGATCAGACAGTGCGTAACTTTATCCAGGATTTGCGACGCATTTTCCGGGAGTGCGACCGTGGGATTATCTGCAGGCTTATGTCGGAATCGCGCAAATGGCGGCAACTCGCTTTTTCCACTCAGCATGGGGTCGATCAATATGAAGGTGTCGCCGGATTCGACAACGAAGGTGGCGTTTCTCAGGTGATGTATCTTCATGGCCTGTATCCTTCGTGTTCTGTCCGTGAGCGTTCTTTGGGAGACTTGTGTCCTGAATCGCCCTGACACGCAGTCGATCAGAGCCGATCCGGACGTAGTCTACCCGATGCTGGAGCTATCGTCGAGAGTGACGGTTTTCCCGCCATGCAGGGGATGAAAGCGGAGCCGTCAGAGCGGTCTTCATTTCGGGGTCGGGATCGTAGGTTCGGTTATTGAATCAACGTAGCACGAGTACTCGACCGTCCGTTTTTAGTCACCAATTCGATGATATAACTCCCGCTCCCCAACGATCGCCCCTGCATGTCGATTCCCCACCACTCCAGCTCGTTTGGACCGGAATTGGTTACGTCGATATGCGTCATCCACAGGAGCCGTCCTCGAGCATCGAGGATGCGAATCTCGGCCCACCCTCCGTTCGGCATCATATAACGAATCATGGTTGAAGGATTAAAGGGATTCGGTGAAGGAGGCAGAATCATGGGCAGACGAGACGGGGTTTGTCCAAGCACATAGCTCTCACCGCTGTGGTCTGCTGCCAGCATACCGTCAGAACCCCAGATCCATGCGACATCGACCGTGACCTCAAGAGCCTCCGTGTCGAAAACGAGAACGATCTCTCCATCCATTGGGTCGGTACGAACCAAGGCCAGCCGTAACTCCCCGTTTCCAGACTGGTGGGCCCCGTGGAACGAGGGAGGCACGTCCCAGTTCACCAGACTTCCCAGATCAGGATCCCATCGGATCGACAGGTCTACGCCGGCAGCGTCCGCAACCTGCATCCTTAGGGTTTTCGATGTCGCCTCGAAACTCGTCAGTGCGGTCGAGTAGCCGGCCTTGGGCACCTCACCGACTGCCGTAGCCAGGATGATCACGGCATCGCCGGAATCGATCATGCCGTTGTAATTCATCTCCGCACGGCAATACTCTTTGGGTGTTGGCTGTTCCAGGAGTGCCGCGAATTCCAGGACAAAAAATGCATCAAAGGCATTTATGTCCCCATTGGGAACGACATCCCCCTTCTCACAGGTTACGGCCATGTCTACTTCAGAGGGGGGCAGGAAGAGTATCGGCAACGAATCAAGGTCGAGCAGTTCGGCTACCACCGTGTTGACTGTCGTCGAACCTTCATCGGGAGAGAGAACGAAACTCACATTCGCCAGGGTGTCGCCGCTGAAGGGTGGATCGAAGGCGGAAGGCCCCTCCATCGTCAGGTTCAGGACCCCAGGCCCCGCCACCGAAGTGATCGTCCAATCCGCGGGAGCGGTAGAGGTGACCCCATCATACGTCGCCACGGCGGGGTTCCAGGTCAGATCCAGAACGATCCGGTGCACTTCCGTAGGATCCCCCGATTTGAGAAGCGTCTTGGTCCAGTTGATCGGGATGGTTACGGAATCGGTCGGCTCGCCATCGACAGAACTGGAGTTGAACACAACGTAATTGGGATCATTATTGATGATCGGCGCAGGCCAATTATTGTACGGGTTGAACACGGCGCAACCCGGGTAGAGCAATGTCAGGTCTTCCCACGGGGAGGATGCGCAGGGTCGATAGTCCAGGCCCGACTCATCGGGACCAACGTCACCGATCGGCGTCAAGCACAGGGTTGCATCAACCAGGTTCACGTTGAAATGAAGTATGTACCCCGTAGCAAGCACTACCAGGCCATCCCCATCCAGACAATCCCCGGTCACATTCAGTATGTAATCGTCTCCAGATCCGTTGTTTTCGACACCCTCGGGAAAAGTGATGCCGAAGTATGAATCCGAATCGCTAAACTCAAGATGGAATCGGTATTCGCCCACGTCACCAGGCAGGTCGTAGGCCAGTACATAGAAATTCTGAACAATGTATGAACCCTCGGTGGCCCAGTTGGTCTGCATGTTGGGATCGAAAAAGACCTGGATCGATCTCGGTGGCGGAACGTCTGCATGCGCGACGGACCAGACCAACATTGCCAAGACCAGAGTACACGACGTACGCATAATCACCTCACCAGGGTCAACCGAGTACGTGTGTACCAGGTGTCGCCATGAACATCGAGTATATAGGTGCCGGCAGCAGCCGGATATCCAAGGTCGTCAACCGCGGTCCATTGAATGGTGTTGCGTCCAGCGGTCGCATCTGGTGCAACATGAGCCCATACTCGTCTTCCACGAGCATCGAATATCTGAAGCGTGGTCGGTCCCGTCGTGGGGCTAACCCACTCGATTGTCGTTCGGGGATTGAAGGGATTGGGATATACGTTTACGGACGCCATAAGAGCCGGAGGAGGTGCCGGTGTGGGAGCCGTCACGGTCAGGATCCCAGGTTTGAACTGGGGCCAGAGGGGAAGATCGATCGAAGCATGGGCCTCGAGTGAATCCAGGAGGATCTCAGTCTGCCCTGCGATGGTTCCCGTCTGGAATCGTAACCTGATAAAGGGTTGCTCGCTCACCCCAATCACGAAAGCCTCTTCGGCCGCCATCGCGATCTGGATTTCATTTCCGTGAACGGCGTCGTTATGGAGCCAAGTGCCGGCCGAGTCAAACGGCTCGGCCCCCAGGAAGGTCACGAGCGACAAGTCGTACGACAGGCTCAAGTCAAGAGCCGACAGGGTGGCCGTTGCTGTGGGATCGGTAGTATCGAGCGATGCGTAGAGTATCAGTTCTATCGGCGAGTCCGACCCGACGGTCGTGCTTTCCACACGGAACCGGGGATATACACGGTGGCCGCCCGCCAACAGCGCAGCTCGCCCGCCCCACCCGTGGGAATAGTCCGCGGTGTTTCCGATGAGTAGCTCGCGATATCCGTCGCCGTTGACGTCGCCGACGGATGTAAGCGCTGTGGCAGAGATATAGTCACGCCAGTCGGCCTCGCCTGTGTTCACCGAGGTCTTGGTACCGAGTGTGGCCCCCGAGAACATGCTGAGAGGGGCTTCGCTTGAGTACCAATCGGGCGCCATGACGAGATCAGGGATCCCGTCCAGGTCTATGTCGGCGTCAGAATCGAAATGCCAGATCTCATGCTCGTTGATGCCATAGATAGAAGTGCCGCGAACAGCTCCAACCGTTGCGTCGAGATAGAGAATATCCAAACGACCAGATGCATCGACAAGGTCATCATAGTACGGGGCGGCAACAATGAGATCGCGGAGCCCATCACCGTTCAGGTCGCCTCCCAGTTTCATCGGGCGACCAAAACCTTCTTGATGTTGTGTACCGAGGAACGTGAAGTCCGGCACCGCATCCGGTGTGGAGCCGCCGAGATAGAAGAAGACGGCTCCAGGTGTAATATCGTCTACCTGGAAATGTGGGGCTCCGATAGAGAAATCCGCGAAACCGTCGCTGTTAATGTCACCCAACGGGGCCACGGTAAACCCAAAGTCCCCAGATCCGTTCATGGTCATGTCGGGTGTGGAATCGACCGAATCACCGCCGAAGTAGAGCCAGGCGACATTGTCCCATAGCGCACCGACCAGAAAATCGTCATAACCGTCGTTGTTGACATCCCCAACACCATAGGCGGACGTGGAGCGCTCGTCGTCGGGCGACGGGATGACCACCCTGGTGATACTGGCTGGGTCGGCATCGCCTAGGAAGAGATGAACCGCCCTGATATTCTCCGATGTGATCAAGAAGTCATCGAATCCGTCATCGTTCACATCACCGGCCGGTGCAATGTCTTTGCCGAACAGGCTAGGTGACTCCGCATGGGTCAGAACCACCGGATCGGGAAACGCTCCGGCAGTCGTTGGCAGGTAAAGATACGCGCGGCCCGTATTGAAGCCACCATCATCGTAGCTGCGGGCGCCTATTACGAAATCGAGGACTCCATTGGAGGCGGCATCACCTACACATTCCATGGAAGACCCGAAATCGGATTGATTCTGTTCGGCCCAGGGAGCGTAGATAATGCGGTAGGCGTGGGAGGGGGCCACGAAGGCGAACAGAAGGATGGCTACAAGTACCGACCGAGTGCGTTTGGACGCAACCTGTACATTGCACATGGGAAACACCCTTCATTCATATCAATTCTGGCATTGGTGGGGATCATAGCACATGTCGATGCGTGGTGACAACCTGGAGTGGGGGGCTGGTGCAAGA
Source organism: bacterium (assembly GCA_030635025.1). GTDB lineage: Bacteria > Krumholzibacteriota > Krumholzibacteriia > LZORAL124-64-63 > LZORAL124-64-63 > JAHIYU01. Next base: position 3,819 of record DAOVZQ010000010.1, on the reverse strand, counting down.
TCTTGTTAGGCGGCCCGCTATTGTTACTTCCCGTGGCTAAAACCGCACCGCACAGAACAGCCGGCCCTCACCATGTTGACCTTGGCCAATACCCACCTGCAATTTGTCAGTCTGAATAGGCTGCCAACGCTCACCAGGTGCCAACAGCGCACCTACTATAGCTCCAACAGAGCCAAAACAGAACGCAGATAATGCCACAACTTCCTCTGTATCGAGAATATCAATTTCCCAGTTGTTTGGATCATCCTCGTGCGAGGCGGCAGCTACCAATACAACCACGGCGCCGGTCGCTACACCTGCGGCCAGCCCAATTAACGCTCCCCTATTGCGACGGCCACGCTGAATATTACGCTCTAGCATTTCAACATTATTCCAGGGGTACACCGTCGGCGGATCGTCGGCTGACGTTTCCAGAGTGATATCCGATTCAGTGAAACAACTAAGTTTCCCTTTTATCCTCTTCGGCTCGAGTATACTCCCATATCTCGGCTCAACGAGAGTGATCCGGACGCGAGATCCGACCTGAAGAACTGGTTGCTCTTCAGCAAGCACTCCAGAAGAAGCGACAGCGAGAACCAAAGGAACCATCGCGATTCCGAGGCGCCTGCAGGATATCGACATTGCGTTCCTCCATTGGCGAGACTTTGATATGATCGACGAACGTTGGCTTCACCTGTAGGCGCGGATGGCGCGGTTCGTGCTTCAGCACGAAGCGTGACAGCCGTGACTATCGGATGCAAGCGTTTGTTAGGCTGGCTGCCGCCCTCGGTGACTACAGTGACCTAACCTCCAACACAACAATCTGTCTCTACAGTAATGCTATTTCCCAACTATTAGACTCATTCGCTCCAATATTACATTTGTGACAGTATCGCGATAGAATATGACTTACTTGCGGTTTGCCCGGGACTGTTTGTCCCATAGCACCATACAGATATATCAAATGAATACACCCCCTCCGTTAGGGGAATTCCCGTGATCGTTGCTATATCATCGTGGCTATTATGACTGATGGTTAAGCCGGGAGGTAGTGACCCATTGTTTATCGACACTTCGCCTACTGGAGTGGAATATTGTGACACAGATATCGTCACACTATAATCTGTTCCAACAAAACCATTATCCATGGCATCGGGCATGATCATCAGAGGATCAGAAGGCACAAATGGAATTTTATCACCAGAGCAGCCTATTGATGCTATCAGAGCACAAATAAGCAACACTATGCATTCATGTTTGTTCATATACGTTTTCATATTCACCTTTTTATTCAGCCTAACTATCTCTTGTCAGTGATATCAGGTTGCCTGTAAAGGCCACCATGATATCCCAACGAGCCAACCGTAATTGACTCGCAAGTCCCCAAATGTCCCCGGATATCGCCAATCTTGTTCCGCAATGATATCAGATATACCGCGAACAAAAATCTAACCCAAAACCTACCACGACCGAACAAGCCAAGTCAATACGATCACCCCAACCTCATCACTTTACACGTGTAAAACCGCCCCACTCAGCCCGCTCAATAATCATCCCCCCATCCCAACTTCCCCCCAAACTTGTCCTTGCTCCACCCCACCCCCTACGCCACACTGCCCTGTATACGACCCCCCAAGCAAAGGAGCCTCAGTGAGCAATCCAGGGTCAACATCCATCCCCGCAGTCATATTCGGCGGCTATAAAACGGCCCTCGGCGTTGTCCGCAGTCTGGGTCGATCCGGCATCCCCCAGTACCTGATCTCCGAGCACCCCGACTTCTCGGGCCGCTCGCGCTGGGCCCGTAGTTTCCCAGAGGGAACGCTCCTTTCTCCGTCGCCCGCCTGCATCGACGATATTCTCGCATCGTTGCCGCTGGACGAGGCCGTCCTGATTCCTTGCAGCGATCACTGGACCAGCGCGCTTACGAAGTTCACGTCGCCGCCCGGCAAGCGTTTCCTGACCAGCTTGCCTACCGCCGAGGTTAACGACAAGCTCGCCGACAAGCAGACTCTGTCCGCCCTCCTCACGCGCCTCGATATCGACCAGCCCATGACGCGGCCCATCGCATCCCAGAGCGATCTGAGCGAGGCCATGTCGGGGGAGAAGCGCGACTGGTTTCTCAAGCCCTGCGATTCCCAGGCCTTCCGTCAACACTTTGGACAAAAGGCCTATCGGGTCGGTTCTCTCGAGGAGGCCTGGCGCATCTACACCCGGGTCGCCGACGCGGGGCTGGAAGTGTTGCTGCAGGAATACGTGCCCGGTGGTGCCGACCAGCATTATTTCGTCGATGGGTTCGTGGATAGGGATGGGAACATTCGTGCGTTCTTCGCTCGGCGTCGGAAGCGAATGTATCCGGTGGATTTTGGTGACAGCAGCTATATGAGGAGCGTGCCTTTGGATGAGGTGGCCGGCGCCATCGATGGCATCCGTACTCTCTTTGCCGACATACCGTACCGGGGGATTTTCTCGGTGGAGTTCAAGCAGGATCCGCGCGATGGGCGCTTCCGTCTCATCGAGGTCAATACGCGACCCTGGGCCATGAACGAGTTCGCCACCAACAGTGGCGTCGATGTGATCGCCATGTCCTATCACGACGCCCTGGGCGAAGACGTTTCCGAAACCACTCACTACCAGATTGGGCGTTGTTCGGCCGTGTTGATGGAAGACGTGTCGGCGGGTTTGAAGCTGATCCGGCGCGGTGAACTCGGAGTGGGCGAATGGCTGGGCGATCAACTGCGCGCAGAGTGGACCCTCTTCAGTTGGGACGACCCGATGCCCGATCTCGCGAGGCATTGGTCGGCCTTCGTCGAATAGGCTCAATATCGCCTAAAACCTACCGTAACCCCATGATATAGGGCTATGACGGATTTCGTATTGCCCTTGCCTTGGCGGCAAAAGCATACCATTCTACAAGTATCATGGAACTTGCGAGATACTTCCGACGCCACCACCGTTTCCTGGCCGTGTTCGCATTCCAGGCTGTTCTGGGCTTGGGAATGTTGGATGTCTACCGTGTCGCTCACGAGTATCTTGAGCCCGATTGTCCGGCCAGGACGACCGGCAATCCCAATACCTGTTTTATCTGTTCCCATCTGTCGTACATCTCCGCCGACACTCCCGAGACCGTCCCGCTGTCCGTGCACACCCAAGGACAAGTGCGGGAGATCGTGCTCGTCGTCGACCGCGTCTGCAGCGCCGAGATCCATGAGTCTCCGGCGCGATCCCCTCCCGCTTCCGCCTGATCCAAAAAGATGAGTCTACCCGGTCCCGAGTTCGGACCGGGATGCACTGTTCATCGATGACCTGCAGTCGGCGCTTCGTTTCCACGAAGTCATGCCGTTGCGGATCGGGAGGTTCAAATGCGATTCTTGATCACTGTCCTTCTATGTTGCGCGATCCTGTCGGCACCTGTGGCGACTTTGGGCTCGGGCACGCTCACCGGCGCGTCCAACGCCATGAATCCCGCGTTCAGCGTCAACGGCCTGTTCGTGGCCGAGACCTCGCGCGAGCGGGACGACGCCGAGGTGAACGCCGTTCGGCTCCAGGAGGCCGAGCTGCATTTCACCGCGGTCGTGGATCCTTTCTGGTCCGCGAATATCATCCTGGCCGTCCTGCCCAACGAAGACGATGCGTCGGCCTGCGACATCGGCGTTGAGGAGGCCAACATCGAGTCGACGTCGATGCCGTTCGGGTTGGGGCTGAAGCTGGGCAAGTTCTTCCTGCCGTTCGGCAAACACGCTCCGCTGCACACGCATCATTTTCCGTTCCTCGAAGCCCCCTTGGCCGTGTCCACCTATCTCGGCGCCGGTCTGACCGAGACGGGGGCCGAGGTGGCCTATT
>DAOVZQ010000270.1 GCA_030635025.1 bacterium | reverse complement strand
TGCATGATGACGGCATCACCATCAACGGTGTTCAGAAAATCCTGCGCGAGAAAGGGCTATAGCGTGACGCAACCCTTTATAACCCAGTCGAAGCTGAAGCAGGATCTCACCGCGTCCAAAACCTTTTTGAGCGTCCCCAGCGTCGCCGTGCCGATCATCCAGATGGCCAACGACGAAAACACATCATTCGGCAAGCTGGCCGCCGTCATCGAAACGGACCCCGAGCTGTCGGCCCGTATCCTGACCCTGGCCAACTCCGGCTTCTACGGTTTCAAGCGCGAGATCAAGTCGATCACACACGCGCTGGTCATGCTCGGTTGGAACGCCATCAAGATGATCGCCCTCGGCTCGTCGATCCTGACCCATATGAGCGACGCGGACCGCATGCTCTTCGACCACTCCACGCGGGTGGCCCAAATCGCCCGCTTCATCGCCATCGAAGCCAACTTCTACAAGGTCGAGGAATTCGCCGTGGTCGGTATGCTCCACGACTTCGGTATCAGCATTCTCAAGACCCTCTACCCCAATGAGCACGCGGAGGCCGTCAAGGTGGCCATCGAAGCCGGGGTGCCCATCCACCTGGCCGAGCTCGAAGTCCTCGGCGTGGATCACGCCGAGGTTGGCGGATGGACGCTGCAGGCCTGGGATCTACCGGAAAATATTACCGAATCGGTGGCCCGTCACCACTCGTTCGACCCGGGCGATTATCACGCCCGCAAGACCGCCGTTATACACGTAGCCGACGTTTTCGCTCACGCCACCGATATCTATGGACCGACCTACGAGATGGTGCCGGAGGCTTCGCCTGCCGCCTTGGAGATCCTCGGTTTTTCGAACGCCGAACTCAAGGACCTGCTTATCGCGGTGATGAAGATGGAGTTCGAGCCGATCGTGATGTAGTCACACGATCGCCACGGCCTGACGAATGCATCCGCTGTTCAAGCCCCTCCGTGCTTCTTCAACGCGCCGTTCTTATAGGCCTCCAGTGCTTCCTTGGCAGTCATCTCGCCCGCGCCCACGTAGATCTCGATGCCCGTCTGCTCAAGGACTTCGGCGGCGTTGCCGCCGGGACCGTTCCCCGTGAGAAGGACTGCGGCTCCCATCTCGACCAACTTTTGTACAGTCCTGGGACCGGCCCCATGGGACACGTCGTCGATGGCCGTATTGTCGACCGTCTGAATATCTCCCGTCTCGTCATCCAGAAGAATCAGGTAGCGGGTCCGACCAAGCCTGGGATCCATGGGGGAATCCAGATCCGGCCCCTGGGTCGTGAAAGCGATGTTCATCGTCGTCTCCCGTGTTGAGTATGGTGGGACGGAACGGCCCCAGGTTTCAGTCCGAATCAACGAGCCGCCGGATTTCCAGCCAGCTACTCTCCAAGAGTTCGGCCATGGCGGGATCCCATTCGACGATGGTCTTCCCGTTCGTGATCGCCGCAGTGAAAGCCTCGTCGTAGGGAATCTCGGCCAGGGGGGCAATCGTCTCCCGAGCCATGAAGTCCCGCAAATCCGTCAGGACCTCGGCGTTCAGGTCGGCCTTGTTGATGATGCACGCAGCCGGGATATCGAACTTCCTGACCAGCTCGTAGACACGCTTCAGATCGTGGATTCCCGAGACGGTCTGTTCCGTCACCAGCACGGCGAGAGACGCTCCCGACAGGGAGGAAACAACCGGGCAGCCAACGCCGGGCGACCCATCCACAAGTACGAGCGACCGACCAGAATACCCGGCGACCTTTCTGGCCTCGGTCTTGACCTTCGCCACCAGCTTGCCTGAATTCTCGGCACCGATTCCGAGCCGCGCGTGAACCATGCTCGAGCCGGTCCTGATCTTCGACAGGTACCAGTCGCCCACGTTCCGCGACACGTTCGTGATGGCCTGGTCCGGACATACGCGCGCGCAGTAGCCGCAGCCCTCGCAGTCGAGCTCGGTGACTGTGTACGTCCCCTCCGTCTCGTTCACCGCTCCGTAACGGCAGACGTCGAAGCACTGCCCGCATCCGCTGCACAGATCTTGATCGATCACCGCCAACTCGCCGCTGAAGAACGCTTCCGACCGTCCGAAGTCGGGCTCCAGCAGCAGATGCATATCGGCCGCGTCGACGTCGCAGTCGGCCACGACCACGTCCCGGCCGCCCAGCACGGCGAAGGATGCGGTGATGGACGTCTTGCCCGTCCCGCCCTTGCCCGATATGACGACGATCTCTTTCATGGCCGACGCCCCGTCAGGTGGTTTCCGATGAAATCCGCGACGTCCGCCACGGCCCGCGCCACAGCCGGCACGACCGGATAGAGCAGCTGTCCCGAAGCATAGAGCTCCGCGATCGCCCGACTGTTGGGAATGCGTGTGACCAGGTCGATGCTCTCGTCCTCGCAGTAGCGAAGAACGCCGTCGTCGCCGATTCCGAAACGGTTAAGAACCACCGCATAACTCTTGTCCAGGTGTTTGACCGTCTCGACGGCCAGCTTCAGATCATGCAAACCGAACGGCGTCGGCTCGGTCACGAGAATGACCAGGTCGGCATCCTTGACGACCTCCATGACCGGACAGGACGTGCCTGGCGGGGAGTCGAGAATCCAAGGAACGTCTTCGGAAAAACCGGCCGAGAGATAGTCGAGGGTCTGCCTGATCAGCGGGACGGCCTGCTCCTCACCGATCACCAGCCGGCTCTCAACGAAGTCCAGCTGGCCCGCCCTGAAATGCTTCAGTTCTCCCATGGGATGGCGCTTCATGGGCAACGATTCGGTAGGACAGAGCTCCGAGCAGGCATAGCAGCCGTGACAGAGCTCCGGAAAGATCATCACCTTGTCCGCCATGGACAGGACGGCGTTGAAGTTGCAAACGGTCTGACAGTTCCCGCAATGCTCACAGGTATCGCCGCGCCATTCCGGGATCATCTTATACTTGGTTTCACCTACAAGAAGATCCCCCCGCACGAAGAGTCCCGAGTTGGGTTCCTCCACGTCGAGATCGGCCAGGACCACGGATCCCGACTCGGCCATATAGGCTGCGAGATTCGTGGCCAGGGTCGTCTTGCCCGTGCCACCCTTGCCGCTGGCGATGGCTATCTTCACGGCCGCGTCCTAGTGCCGGCACTCGTGATTGGACTCGCCGTCTTCGCCGTGGGTGCACAGGTTTTCGCCGGCGCCGAGTTCATCCCGGAGGAACTTCTCCACCAACTCGCGGGGCGCTTCCACACCTACGCCCATACGAACCTCGATATTGTTCTGCTTGAAGAGATTCTGGGCCATGGCGCCCATCCCGCCCGCGATGACGATGGTCACGCCCTCGTCCGCGAGGAACTTCGGGTAGGCCCCGGGCTTGTGAACCGGCGGGGTCAGCATCCACTCGCGGGTGATGTTTCTCTCGTCGACTTCCAGAAGGGCGAACCCCTCGCAGTGCCCGAAATGAGCACATGACTTCCCGCCCTCGGTCGGAATGGCGAATGTTCTCTTCATGCTGATCCCTACCTCTCGTTGCGACGGTGATGTCTTTGGCAACACCGTCCGTGCCCGAATTCCTCGGCCAGGTCGACGAGATCCGTCGACCCGCATTCCGTACATCGGTTCATGTCCTCGTCAAACGCGGCCCGAAACACGTGTCGACAGCCGTGACACCGGAACAGGTTTTTCTGGAAGTGGATGTCCCCTCCCTCTATCTGCAGTCGTCTACCCTCGACGAGAAAGATCGCCACCTTGTGCCTGGCCTTCTCCACCAAACGGGAAAATGTCGAACGGGATATGTTCATCTGCTCGGCGGACTCCGCGTGGTCCAGGCCCATGGCATCCGCCAAACGGATCGCTTCGAACTCGTCCAGCGCCAGGTCCATGGTTGGCAATTGCATGCCCCGGATACCGGTCGGCTTGAACGAAGTGAAGTTCGGAGGACAATCGATTGATCGCTTTATCTTGGGTCTGGTCACGAGATCGGCACCTTTCTTTCGTCAAACGTTAATCACATATGTGCATAACTGCAAAAGAAATTCAGCCTCTCTCCGGAGCTTGGCTGTCGGGTTGGATTGGTGATCGTTATCGGTTATTCCCATCAGATCGATCGACTGTCATTGACCCCGCATCCGCAAAAAAAAGGCCCCGGAACAACCCGGGACCTACGCATGATTTCACCAACGATTCTTAATTACTTCGCCAAGACCATTCGCTTCGTCTCGCTGTACCCTCCGGCCTCGAGCCGGTACAGATAGAGTCCGGACGCCATCGAAAACATGCATATCATATGACAGGTATCAAACGAGCGAAGAGGTCAACACCTGACCCCGCCCGCCAGGCGCTGCTGTCTTGCCAGCAGGTCAGCCAGCGTGGTCCTGGACAGAATGCCCTCCACTGTATTCTTGATCTCGGTCCAGATCTCTTGTGTGCTGCAGACGCCGTTACGCTCGCAGCTTTCCCCTTCCTCGGTGCAGTACACTATGTCCAGGGCATCTTCGAGCTGGACGAGGATATCGAACAGGCTGATCTCGGCCGGTGCTTTGGCCAAGGCATAGCCGCCGTGCATCCCTCGCTTGGAGACGATCAAGTTGGCCGCCTTCAGGGAGCTGAGAAGATTTTCCAGATATTTAAGTGAAAAACCCTGGGTCTTGGCAATCTGATCCGCCGCCAGAAACCCCTGAT
>DAOVZQ010000379.1 GCA_030635025.1 bacterium | reverse complement strand
TCCTGAATGTGTTACATGAGGATGACGCTCCGGCGGTGACCCTTGTTCTGGGTCCCGATGAGCTCCGTTGGTTCGAAGGCAGCACCCTCGCCGAGACGGCGGCCCGCATCCCCGACCTCGAGATCGTTCGGGACGCCGCCCTGACCGAAGTGGCCGACGCCCTGGGCCGCTGCGACGTGACGGTCACCAACGACAGCGGCCTGCTCCATCTCTCGGAAGCCGTCGGCACACCGGTCGTCGCCCTCTTCGGACCTACGGTCCGCGCCTTCGGCTACTTCCCGTTGCTGCCCGCCAGCGTCGTGCTCGAAAGACCCCTCGACTGTCGCCCCTGTTCACGGACGGGCTCACGCCCCTGCTGGCGAGGCGATCTGGCGTGCCTTGAAAACATCTCCGTGGCCGAAGTCCGCGAGGCCGTGCTGTCCTTCCGGCCGGGACTTCGGAAATGAGAAGACCCCACGTCACCGAATCCCTCTATGCCCGGCTCGCCCGAGCCGTCCTGCCCGTCCTGCCGGTTGCGGCGCCTTTCTCGGAAAAGCTGAAACGGGGTTTGACGGGCCGACGGGATCTGGCGTCGCGACTGGACACCGCGTCATCTGAACTCCAGGGATGCATCTGGCTGCACGCGACATCCGTGGGAGAATACGAACAGGCGATCCCCATTGTGCGGCGATTGCGGGAGTTCGGAATCGGACCGATCGCCCTCACCCACTTCTCACCCTCGGGGCGCGACTATGCGCGCACCAAACCGACGGCCGACTTTCACGACTACCTGCCCCTGGATCATCCCGAAGCCATGCGGGCCCTGGTACGATCCTGGCGCCCCCGTGCCCTGGTCTTCGTCAAATACGACTGTTGGCCCGCCCTGGTCCGTGCCGCCGACGAAGCCGACATACCCGTCCTGCTGCTCTCGGGCGCCCTGCCGCCCCAGTCCTTCAGGCATCGCGGGCCCTGGCGCACCCTTTTTCGCGCGGTCTTCGATCGTTTCACCCACATCGGCGTGGGCAGCGAAGCCGACGCCCGGCGCTTCACGGCCGGGCTGGGCGTGAGCTCACCGGTCACCGTCACAGGAGACACGCGGGCCGAACAGGTCCTGTCCCGCTTGGAGGATCCCGTGGCCGGAGGACTGGCCGCACACCTGTCCGACTGGGGGGACCGCCGGCTCATCCTGGGTAGCACCTGGCCTCGCGACGAAGCGCTTTGGTGGCCCATACTCCCTAAACTTTTCGACGACTACCCCGACCTCAACGTCGTCCTGGTTCCCCACGAGCCGACGCCGGCGCGCCTGTCCGAACTGGAAGCCGCCTGCCGCGAACGCAGCATCCCGACACAACGACTGGGCGGGGGATCCTCCCCGCCCGACAAGGTCCGCTGTCTGCTGGTGGATCGGGTGGGCGTCCTGGCCGAGCTCTATCGGGCCGGCCACATGGCCTACGTGGGCGGCAGCTTCACCACCGGTGTCCACAGCACGCTCGAACCGGCGGCGGCGTCCCTGCCCGTCTGTTTCGGCCCCAGGATTCGGAACGCGGAAGAGGCCCTGACCCTGGTCGAGCGAGAAGCCGGGTTCATCCTGCGCTCACCCGAGGATGCCGAGATCCGGATACGGGCGCTGTTGGACAACGATGAAATGCGACGCACCGCCGGCAATACCGCCCGCAAGGTGGTCGAATCCCAGATCGGCGCCGCTCAACGGAGTGTCGACCTGATACGTCGTTACTTGTAGGTAATTGGATCGGTCTCGCCTGCGCCCGCGAATCCCCGCAACCGCAACAGGCAGCTCTCGCACACGCCGCAAGCCGCGTCCTCGGCCACATAGCAGGACCAGGTCAGATGCAGAGGCGCGCCTAGGTCTCGTCCCCGCTCGACGATGGCCGTCTTGTTCAGGCTGATCAGGGGAGTGTGGATACGAATACGGGTCTCGGGACGCGTGCCGGCGTCGATGGCGGCCTCGAAGGCGGCGTAGAACGCCTCGGTACAATCGGGATAGCCGCTGCCGTCCTCCTCCACCGCTCCGATAAATAGAGCTGAAGCCCCACAGACCTCGGCCCAGGAGGTCCCGACGGCCAGGATATTGGCGTTGCGGAAGGGCACATAGGTCGAGGGGACACAACCGCCGTCGGGCAACCCCTGCTCCACGGGCTGCGTGGCGTCCACCAGACTGCTGCCACCGATTTGTGCAAGATGTGAGACGTCGACAACCAGACGTCGATCGATGCCGTAGTGGTCGGCGATATCATGGAAGGCCCGCAGCTCGCGGGCTTCGGTGCGCTGGCCGTAGTTGAGGTGCAGGACACAGGGGTCGTGGGAAAGCGCAGCCTCCGCAAGACAGACGCAGGAATCGAGGCCTCCGCTCAACAAAATGACCGCGCGGGATTTACCAACTGTGGACATGGCCCCCCCTGCTCAGATTCCCTGGTCGCGACCGGGCCACAGCACCTTGTGTAGTTGGAGCTGGAACCTCACACTCAACCCGTCTTCGAGGATCCAACCCGCAAGATCGGCCGGCTTCAGCAGACCGTCGGCCGGCGAAAAGCCGATCGGCACGTCGGCCGGCAGCCGGGTTCCAGCCTGCACCTGATCGCGTGCCCAATCGTAATCGCCACGATCGCAGCAGACGAATTTGAGTTCATCATCGGGGCCGAGCGTCTGCAGACCCTCCCAGTCGATCTGATCCTCGGGCACGCCGCTGGCGGGTGTCTTGACGTCCACGACACGGCGTACGCCCTGCGGGACCGTGGCGAGAGGCCGGGCGCCCAGCGTTCCGCTCGTCTCCAGCAATACGCGGCGACCCGATTCCAGCAGGGCGCTCATCAACGCCACACTGGCCTCCTGCAGCAACGGCTCTCCTCCGGTGACCAACACCCGGTTACAGCCGAGATCGTCCACCCGCGCCAGCACGTCCGCCACGGGCATCTCCGTACCGCCGTGAAAGGCGTAGGCGCTGTCGCAGTACGTGCACCGTCGATGACAGCCGGTGAGGCGCACGATGGTACACGGCTCCCCCACATCGCGGGATTCACCCAGAAGGGTCAAATAGATTTCGCTGACGATCAGTTTGGACATGGCTTCAACTTGGCAACCGGTGAGTGAGTGGCCTATAATGGAGCATTCTGGATCTGCAACCAAGAACGAGATGGGTAAGATAATGCTCTATACCGACAAGTCCAAGCCTGTCCGCGCCGAGCGGCTCCCGGCAGCGGCCGTGATCCTCTGCCTGAGCGCCCTGCTGATCGTCACCGGTTGCGGTGACGGTGGCTCCCCCGACAAGAACGACGCCGCGCCGCCACCGCTGTTCGTCTCCAGCGATCCCGATCTGCGCCCCGTCATTACCAGCGACATGACAGCCGCAAACGCCTGGCTGGGTATCGCACGGGAAATCGCCGCGGGCGATTCAATCGGGGAAAGCACTTTCGCCGAGCTGCTCGACACGCCGGCCTACAAGATGATCGACGACGACACCAACCAGAAGAACCTGTCGCCGCGCGTTATGAAACGTATCATGGACTATGTCTTCACACATCAGGATACAACGGACACGATCGTCCCCCGGCGCAAGTCGCTGCTCGACAGCCAGCTCTATCTGCGGGACCACCT
>DAOVZQ010000422.1 GCA_030635025.1 bacterium | reverse complement strand
GTACGTGTACAGCCGCGACGGCCGCAACACCCATTACGTGGTGTCCACCGCACCGCTGCTCAAGGGCGACGGCGAGGTCACCCACGTGATCGAGATGTGCCTGGACGTGACCGCCACCACGCAGATGGAGGCCGAACTCATCCACGCCAGCGCCTTCCGTCGCGCCCTGGTGGAAAACTCGCTCGACGCCATCGTTGTCACCGACGAGGCGCAGCAAGTGGTCTTGATGAACAGGGCCGCCGAGGAGCTGTGGGACACCAACCGCAAGGATCTGATCGGGAGCAAGGTCCCGACGGAAATCCTGCCCAAGCCGCTGCGCAACGCGAACGATTCGCGAGACGCGGTCCTGCTGCCCGAAACCACCATCACGAGCCTGAAGGGCGAGACGGTGCCGGTCCGGCTGGCGAGCATGAACCTCTACCAGAACGACCAGCTGCTGGGCGGCGCGGTCATCGCTCAGGACCGGCGCGAGATCAAGGAGCTGGAACGGGAAAAGCTGACCGCCGAACGATTGGCGGCGGTCGGTCAGACCGTGGCGGGTCTCGCGCACGGCATCAAGAACGTGCTGATGGGTCTGGACGGCGGCATGTACGCCTTCAAGTCGGGCATGGCCAAGGGCGACAACGACCGCATGATCAAGGGCTGGCAGATGCTCGAGGACAACATCGACCGCATCTCGACGTTCGTGAAGGAGTTCCTCGAGTTCGCCAAGGGCCGCAAGCCGGAAGTGCAGCTCGTCGACCCGACCCGCATCTGCCAACAGGTCGTGGATCTGTACCGTGACAAGGCGGCCATGTCGGACATAACGCTCAGTGCGGACTTGACCGACAACATCCCCTACGCCCTGATGGACAAGGGCGGCATCAGTTCCTGTCTGGACAATCTGGTATCGAACGCCCTGGACGCCTGCGAGATGTGCGACCGGGTCGACCGCGAGGTGATCGTGCGCAGCTACGAGCGCAACGGCACCCTGATCATAGAGGTGGCCGACAACGGGTCGGGCATCGATTACGATATCCGCAAGAAGGTGTTTACGACCTTCTTCTCCACCAAGGGAGCCGACAAGGGCACCGGCCTCGGCCTGCTGACCACGCGCAAAATCGTGCAGCAGCACGGAGGCAAGGTGTCGTTCGATTCGAAGGCCGGCGAGGGTTCTGTCTTCAGGCTGGAATTCCCGCGAGACCGGCTCCCACAAATGGATGACGAAGCGGACGCCTAGGACGCGTCCCTCAAACCGGAGGAAGACAATGGACCAGGCAGCCGACAAGACCGTGATGGTCGTCGACGACGAACCCAACGTCCGCGAATACCTGACCATGATCCTGCAGGACGCCGGCTTCAAGGTGGTCCAGGCCGCCGACGGGCGCGAAGCCCTCGACATGGTCCGCGCCGACCCGCCGGACTTCATCTCCCTGGACCTGATCATGCCCAAGATGTCCGGCCACAAGCTCCTCTACGAGCTGCGCCGCGACAAGGACCCGGCCATGATCCCCGTGCTCGTGGTCACCGCCCACGCTGGCGACGAAATGGGCAAGGACGAACTCCAGGACCTGCTGGACAACCGCGTGATCAGCGGACCGGGGACCTACCTCGAAAAGCCGGTCAACCCGAAGAGCTACGTGGAAAGTATCCGGCGCGCCCTGGGCCTGCCGGTGGACGACGGCTCGACCGAAAAGGTCGAACTACGCGAGGAACTGCAGGACAGCCTGCACGAAGCAAGCCCCGAAGCGATGAAGAAGGCGCTGGACATCCTGCGCAAGTCGCAAGAAGGCGACGGATAAGACACCATAGGTTGCGGCCCGCGACGGCCGCCCTTCAAAGGAGATTCGAAATGAGCGACGCCCGCAAGATCCTGGTCGTGGACGACGAGCCCGATGTACGGACCTACCTGGAGATGATACTGAAGGACGCCGGATACGAGACCGTGTCGGCGGAGAACGGGCGCGAAGCGTTCGCCATGGCCCAATCCGATAAGCCGGACCTGATCTGTTTGGATATTACAATGCCCGAGGAGTCGGGGATTCGGTGCTATCGGAATCTGCGTGAGGATGCAGCGCTGAAGTCGGTACCGGTGGTGATCGTTACGGCCGTGACCGGGACGGGTGGGGATCCGGATCCGTTCGAGCAGTTTATCAGTAGCCGGCCTCAGGTTCCGGCGCCGGAGGGGTTCTTTAGTAAGCCGATCGATGTGGAGGCGTTTTTGGGGAAGTTGGGGGAATTGTTGGGGTGAGTTGAGGGGTTTGGGTGATAGGGATTGGGCTCCTTGAGGGGATTGCGATTTTATCGCGATTTGTTTGGGGGGCTTTTCCTTTTGTGTGCGACTCAGTGGCGGGTTTGTGCTTTTGCCTAGAATTGACCAGGCATATTCGACGTGGTAGGATTCGAGTGAGATCTGTGTTCGCAGTATATCTGATATCATTGCAGAACGAGATTGGCGATATCCGGGGACATTTGGGGCGTTGCGCGTCAATCGAGGTTGGCGCGTTGGGATATCAGGGTGGCCTTCGCAAGCAATCTGATATCACTGACAAGAGATATAGAGTTATTCAGAGCAGATAATGAAGGGCATGAGCATGGATGATGGATCAAACAAATCTCTACCCGCGGAAGTAAAGATAAGCTGGGTGCCTTTAGTTGTTCTGGTAATGTGTTTAGTGCTTGTCCAATGCTTGGCGTATTTTGGAATCGTTGAGCTCTATGGGAAGCCGGGTGGATCAGGTCCATTTGGTGACATGTTTGGAGCAGTCAACACTCTATTCTCGGGTATGGCATTCGCTGGTGTGATATACGCGATTCTTCTTCAGCGCAAGGAACTCGCATTGCAAAGGGCCGAGCTTAGGCTGACAAGGGGAGAGCTAAAGCAGTCTAGAATTGAGGCAGAGCGGACGGCTAGCGCACAAGAACAACAGGTGACCCTAGCGGCACTTGCACAACTTGTACCTCTATATCGTGGTGAAGTTGAGTCAACTCGTTATGATCTCCAGGAATTGGGCGACAAGATAGATAGGGCCAAGCACGATGGCTCTCACGAAGGCAAGCTGGAGTACGACCTGAAGATGTATGAACACACTCAGAAAATGCTCACATCTCAAGAAAATCTCCTGCAGATCTGTCGGGATCATTTAGACGATCTGTATCAGGATATCTACGATAAGAGGAAGCTGGAGGGTTCTGCATAACAAGAGCTTGCACCTGTCAAAGCCGCTTGTCACGCACCTGGC
>DAOVZQ010000025.1 GCA_030635025.1 bacterium | reverse complement strand
TGAATTGACCCACGATCCAGAGACCAAGGCCCGTTTCGTCCAGGAGGCTCGCGCCGCCTCGGCCCTGGACCACAACAACGTCTGCACCATTTTCGAGATCGGCGAAACAGACGACGGACAGATGTTCATCGCCATGGCCTGTTATGAAGGCGAGACCCTGAAGGACCGGCTCGACCGCGGGCCGTTGCCGCTGGACGAGGCCATGAGCATGGCCCAGGACATTGCCCGGGGACTGGCCAAGGCTCATGAGCAGGAGATCGTCCACAGGGATATCAAGCCGGCCAACATTTTCATCACCCGTGATGGTTTGGTGAAGATCCTGGATTTCGGCTTGGCCAAGCTCTCGACGGCAACCCAGGTCACCAAGGTAGGCTCGACCCTCGGTACGGTGGCGTATATGTCGCCCGAGCAAGCCCAGGGTGGGGATTCCGACCACCGCACGGACCTGTGGTGCCTGGGCAGCGTGCTCTACGAGATGGTGACGGGCCGGACTCCGTTCCAGGGTGATCACGAGCCGGCGGTGATCTATGCGATCCTGCATGAACAGCCAGACCCAGTGACGGGTCTGCGGACCGGTGTGCCGATGGAGCTGGAGCGGCTGATCGACCGATGCCTCGAAAAGGCGCCGGCGGCGCGATATCAGACCGCCGAAGATCTCGTATCGGATCTGGGCCGTGTTCAGCAGCCGTCTGCCACGGAGCTTCGATCAAAGGTCATTCCCCCGAAGACCCCGCTTCGCCGCCGCCGGCCATGGGTCGTCGTGGGAGGGGGGCTCGCCGCGGTTCTTGTCGTGCTTGGGCTCATCTGGAGTCTGAATGTTGGTAATGTTCGCGGTTTGTTGACGGGAGGGGACGATCATGCGCCGATCAGGTCCCTGGCGGTGTTGCCGTTCAACAACCTGATGGCCGACGCCGAACAGGATTACTTTGTCGACGGCCTGCACGAGTCCCTGCTTACCGAGTTGTCCAAGATCGGGTCCCTGCGCATCATCTCGCGGACCTCGGCCATGTATTACCGGGACACCGACAAGTCGATTCCGGAAATCGCACGTGAACTCGATGTGGATGCCTTGGTGGAAGGATCGGTGCTACGTGTCGATAACAGGGTGCGAATCAATGCCCAGTTGATCCGGGGGTCCAACGATGAACACCTTTGGGCCGAGGATTATGATCGTGACCTGACCGATATTCTGAACCTGCTCAGCGAAGTGGCGCGGACCATCGCCGGCGAAATCCAGGTCGCCTTGACGCCCCGGCAGCAGGAACGTTTGACCACCGAGCGCACGATCGATCCGGATGTGTACGAGGCCTACCTGCGGGGCTTACATCATCTGCACAAGTTCACGGAAAGAGATGCGCTGGAGGGACGTCGCTTCTTCGAGCAGGTGATTGCCGCCGATCCGAACTTTGCCCGGGCCCATGCGGCCCTGGGCGGGATCGACATCGTGTCCTGTATCCTGGGAGGCGAACCGGTCCAGGACTTGTTCGCATCGGCCCGGGCAGCGGCTCTGCGAGTGCTGGAACTCGATCCCGATCTTGGCGTGGCGCATACCATCCTGGGCTTCGTCGAGTTGTACTTCAACTGGGACTGGGCCGCCGCCGAGCGGGAATTCCAGCAGGCGCTGGCGCTGGATCCCACCGACGGTGATGCCCTCCACGGTCTGGCCTCGGTGAAGATCGTCTATGGACAGTACGACGAGTCCGTAGAATTGGTCATGCGCGCCTGCAAGTACGACCCCTACTCCTACCTCAGGAACGTGGCGGTCTGGGTGAGCCTCATGTTTGCCCGGGAACATCAGCGGGTGATCACGGAGGTCGAACAGTGGCGAGCGTTTTCGGGTAACACTCATGAAGGATGGTACTTCATCTTCAACGCGTACTTCGCTCTGGGCCGGGACGAGGATGCCATGGTCGAGTTGCGCCATTCTACGGCGGGGCGCGATTCCGTAGCAGCGTTGGTCATGGAGAAGGCCTTTGCGGATCAGGGTATCCTCGGGGCTGTCCAGGTTAACGCAGAGTACCTTGCAGATCTGTCACAGCACGAGGCTCTGAATCCCCTCTCGATCGCTGCATACTTCGCTCGGGCCGGTGACGAGGATCAGACCTTCGTTTGGTTGGATAAGATCATTGAGGGGCGGGTGCTCACCGTCTACTTCCTTCATCAGTCGGCCTTCGACCCATACCGTGCAGATCACCGGTTCGTGGATTTGATGAGACAGATTGGTTTTCCGGAGTCTGACGGAGACTGATCCGTGTGCATGATATTCTTGTTTGTGGTTTTTCCCTGTCCCTTCCATTTATTCGTACGCACTGTCGAATAAGCAGTTAGGCGATCGCCCCATTCTGAGATCCACTATCAACTTTGTCTCAGTTCGAATTCCGCTGTGCGTCCCACCCGAGGGGAGGGGACCAAGATCTGGCGGCAGAGGGCCAACTCAGCCTAGCCCCGTAAGTACTTGAATATCAGGGCGGACGAATATTCAGAAGGCACACCCCATAACTAACAGACACATTCTCTGATTGTACTTGCCTGCCTTTACCATCATCCGGAATGTGCTACGATAAGCGATCAGCCTGATGATCCTCCTTAATTCTTCTTCCGACACCGACAGGGAATCGCAGTGCCTCACAACGACGAAAACCCCCTTCTTCGGGTCATCGATCGACAGGGCTTCGTCTTGCTCGATGGCGGCTTGGCCACGACCCTCGAGGCGCGTGGGCACGACCTGGACAACGCGTTGTGGTCGGCCCGTATCCTGATTGAAGACCCGGACGCCGTCCGTCAGGTGCACCGGGATTTCCTGTCCGCGGGCGCCGACTGCATCATCTCGGCGAGCTACCAGGCCAGCCTGGCGGGTCTCGTACGATACGGTCTGAGTTTGGAAGAAGGTGAGGCCTTGATGCTTGCTTCGGTGGACCTGGCCATCGAGGCGCGACAGGCCTTCCTGGAGACGGATGACGGCGCCTCCGCGCGACCGCGGCCCCTGGTCGCTGCGAGTGTCGGACCGTATGGGGCTTTCCTGGCCGATGGTTCCGAGTACTCCGGGTGTTACGACCTTGACGATTCGGGCCTGCATGAATTCCATCGCGAGCGCTGGCGGATCCTGTCCGGTGCCCCTACGGATCTGTTGGCCTGCGAGACGATCCCGTCGCTCCGAGAAGCCGCCGTCCTGCTGTCACTGCTCGCGGACACGCCGGGTACATGGGCGTGGTTCAGTTTTAGCTGCCGTGACGGACTCCACCTGAACGATGGCAACCGGTTCGTCGATGCCGTTCGGTTATGCGAGGATGTACCGATGGTGGCCGCCATCGGCATCAATTGCACGGCGCCTCAACACGTTTCGTCGCTGATTACCGAGGCCCGACGGGTGACGACCAGGCCGCTCATCGTCTATCCCAACCTCGGTGAAGGTTACGACGCCGAGAACAAGGTCTGGCTGTCCGGCCCGTCTGCAGGCGACTGGGGGGAGTCCGTGCGTCTCTGGCTGGAGACGGGCGCACAGGGCATCGGCGGATGCTGCCGGGTCGGCCCCCGGAAGATTGCCTTGACCCGCCGGGTATTGACCCGGGCCTTGGCTTCAGGTTATTCGTCCGACCCGCCTTCGCACTGATCAGCGGCCGGACTGGTTCTTCAGGTGCTGGCGCTCGACCGCCATGCTGATCTTCATCAGGCACTCCTGGAGATTGTTGTCCCCGGCATCGTCCAGGAAGCGCAGGCCGTATCGGGTGCGGCCGCGGCTAATGCTTCGCACGCTCTGGATGCAGGCGGTGCCCGTGTAGGTCTTGTCGTCCCAATCGATGGACGCTTGGAGGGTCTTGCCGATGGCGTGTTCCGCGGTGGCGTTGACGGCGAAGCCGCAGGCCGATACGTCGAGCAGCGGGCAGTCCGCTTCGCCATCCAGGACTGCGAGGATGCCGGCGCCGGAGCAGGGCACACGGTAGACTTCGCGTCCCTCGGCGGCGACGGGATCGCCGACCGGCATCAACTCGATGCGCAGGGCGTCCTCGACTTCCGTCACGGACACGGCCCGGGCGGCCTGCTGCATGAACTTGTGCCTGGCTTCGTAGTAGACGACCAGGTCGTCGTCGGGTGCGATCTCCAGACCCGTAACGATGAAGTCGCCGGCGAAGTTCTTGGCGGTGGTTTCCACCACGCGGCCCGTCAGGAATGCGCGACGGTCGGTAATGCGTGGATCCTGGAGTTGGACGGGAGTATCGATTCTGAGCATCGGGGCGACCTCCAAGTCGGCCTGGGCGCAGCGGGAACGGGCGAGTTGTTCTGTACGGTCCGATCCTCGCACCCTGGACGTTTTCCGTCCATCATCGAATGGATGGGGACAACCCTTAAACCAATATACCCTCGATCTTCTGCAAATAACTCCGCCGCTGTTCCTCCAACACACCTTCGGTAACGTATCCCAGTTCGATCAAAACGGCTCCGATGGAGGGCCGCATTTCCTTCTGGGTGCGGAGCAGATAGGTGAGCTGGGTTTCCGTCATGAACCCTTTGCCGATGGCGATCTCACCGAAGAATCCCCCAGCCTCCGATTGATAATCCAGGATCTCGAACACCTGCTGCATGTCCAGGATGCCGTTGTCGAGGGCCATCTGTCCGATGGGTTTGCCCGTCTTGCGCTGCTTGTCCAGCGCTTCAGCGGCCTGTGCCTCGTCGATGACTTCCATCGCGACCAAATGCGCCAGGAAATCTTCGCATAACATGAATTCGACGCCCATCTCACGACTCCGATCAATAGAGCAACCGAGAATTCGCATATCAACTCTTCCTCATTCTATCGACCGGATCGCGGGGGGCTTGATACCTGCTTGCGATTGTCTTCCTTCGGTTCGTGTGAGAGTGTGTCCGGCAGGGAGATCGGACATTGAACTCGGGAGGCAGCGGCCATGACAAGGAATCATCCCATTCGGATCCTCTTAGCCATCATTGTTTTGTTTTCGCTGTTTACCCTCGCCTGTTCAAAGCCGTCCCAGGATGAAGACGTCCCCAGCCTGAAGATCCTGATCCTGGGCGGAACGGGATTCATCGGTCCCTGGGAAGTCGAGGCGGCGCAGGCCCGCGGCCACGAGGTCACGCTCTTCAACCGCGGCAAGACCCGGCCCGGCCTTTTCCCCGATCTCGAGAAGCTGCGCGGTGACCGCGACCCGGACAAGGATGATGGACTAACGGCGCTGGCCGGCCGCGAGTTCGACGTGGTGATCGACAACAGCGGTTACTATCCGCGGCACGTGAAGGCGTCAGCCACGCTGCTCGGGCCGAACGTGCGGCAGTACATCTACATCTCCTCGATCTCCGCGTACGGAAACACGTCCATCGAGGGCCAGGACGAAACGGCGCCGGTGGCGACCATGGACGATCCGACCCTCGAGGAGATGGGTCCGAACTACGAGTATTATGGCGCCCTCAAGGCACTGTGCGAGCAGGCCGCCGAGGAGGCCATGCCCGGGCGCGTCACCGTTGTCCGTCCCGGCTTCATCGTGGGTCCGGGCGACACGACCCATCGTTTCACCTACTGGCCCCTGCGGGTTCGCCTGGGCGGCGAGATGGCGGTACCCGGTCATTCCGACGATCCGGTCCAGGTCATCGACGTGCGGGACCTTACCGAGTGGATCATCCGCCTGGCCGAACAGAACGCCGTCGGCGTGTACAACGGTTGCGGTCCGGACCGGACCCTGACCATGGGGGAGATCGTCGAGACCGCGAAGTCCGTGACCGACAGCGACGTGACGTTCACGTGGCTGTCCACCGACTTCCAGGAGGAGAATCCTGAGATCCAGTTCCCCATCTGGGTGCCTTACGAGGGTGAGTACAAGGGTTTCCATACCTTCAGCAACGCGCGGTCGATCGCCACGGGGCTGAAGTTTCGTCCGCTCACGGAGACCATCGCGGCTACGCTCGAGCGTTTCGACACGTTGCCGGATGAAGAGCGGGCCGAAGTCATGACGCGGATTCCGCCCGAGGGCGAAGCCGACTTGATCGAGAGCCGGCGCGAGTAGGAATAGCGCTTCGAGGATGCCGCGCCGCACGGATTTCATCCCCGCACTTGCGCGGTGTGGCGTTCTGGTTGCACTTTATAGCACACGTGCCGTCACCCCCTGATTCACGAGTCCCGCTCACTGGAGAGCCGAGAATGCAAACTCTTCGTCTGCTCGTCGCCGTGCTGTTGATCACGGTCGTTACCGCTGCCGATACCCGGGCCCAGGTCGATGTCGACTTCGGGTTCCTGATCGGCGCAAATATGAGTTCCGTTACGGGGGATACGCCCCAGTTGTTTACCGGGCCCGAATTCGAGTTCTTCGAGGAGATGGCGGGCACTCTCGATAAATACACGTTGGGTATGACGACGGGGGGCTTCGTCATGACCCGCGCCAACACGGGACTCAATATTCGTGCCTCGATGCTGTTTTCCGAACAGGGAGGACAGGGCAAGTTCGAGGGCGTCGTCGACCTGGATACCTTCGGCAACGTGGATATCACCGGTGACGTGTCCATCAAGACCACTTATCTTGAACTGCCCGTCGTGGCCATCGCGCCCTTGCCTCTCCCGGGCGGTCAGTGGTACGGGCTGGCGGGTATGGCGATGACGGTTCGCCTGAAGTCCGAGCTGCGCCTCGATTCCCAGATCGAAGGGTATATGTTCTCCGATCCGGTCACCATCACCGACTCCGTGCGGTCCCGCAACTACCAGGCGATTTTCGGCGTCGAATTTCTCGCCAACTACAAGGAGACGGAGTTCCTGTTGAGCTTAACCTACAAGATGGGTCTGCTGGACTTCGAGGACGGGATCGGCACCGATCCGGACGAGATCTACAAGCACAACAGTATCGCCGCGACGTTGGGTATTATCTTCTGATCGCGTAGCCGTCGCCGGGGGGAGATTCGTGAAAACCTGCTGTCTGTCCTGCCTGATCGTGCTGCTGGTCGCCTCGATGGCCTGTGCCGAACCACGCGACGAGATCACCACCGTACTCGAGGCCTGGCATCAGGCCGCGGCGGAGGCCGACGCCGACGTCTACTTCGGCACCATGACCGAGGACTGCGTTTTCCTGGGCACCGACGCCACCGAACGCTGGACCCGCGACGAGTTGCGCGTGTGGTCGAAAACTTATTTCGATCGCGGCTCAGCCTGGGCGTTCACAGCCCATGACCGGGTCATTTATTTCGCCGGCGACGGGCACACAGCCTGGTTCGAGGAATTCCTCGAGACGGATATGGGCGATTGTCGAGCCTCGGGCGTGATGTCGCACATCGGGGATCGCTGGCTGATCCGCCATTACGATCTCACCCTGACCGTACCGAACGAACTGGTCGACCGGTTGGGCGAGTTGGTTGCCGGTCTCGAGGAGTCACGATGAGCGGGACATCCACGCTCCGGCGCGGGCCCTCGGCGGCCCAGGTCATCATTTTTCTGACCGGCTTCTCCTTCCTGCTCTACGAAGTCAGCTGGCATCGTCTGCTCTCGCTCGTGCTGGGCACGACCGTCACCGCCGCGACCATCGTGCTCGCCTCGTTCATGGCCGGGTTCGGCGTGGGCGCCCGCGTTCTGGGTCGCGCCGCCGATAACCGTCCCGCCGTGGGACGGTTGCTCGGGCTGTTGCTCCTGGGGATCGGCCTTGTCAGCGCTTTGGACTACGTGTTGATCACCCGCTTCATTCCATGGCTCTACGGCTGGCTGGGCGATGCAGGCCTGGCGGCCGGGACGATCGAGTGGTTGGTCTTTGTCGTGGCGGGCCTGCTGCTCTTTGCGCCGGCTTTCCTGATGGGCGGCGTTTTTCCGCTGATCAGCAAGGTCGTGGTGGGCGCCGGCGGATCCATCGCCGCGGCGCTCGGCCGTTTGTATGCTCTCGAGACCCTGGGCAGCACGGTCGGGGGGCTCTTGACCGGCTTCGTACTGCTTGGCGCATTGGGGCAGCGCAATACGACGTTCCTCGCGGTGGCCGTCAATTTTATCCTGGGCTTGTGGGTGCTCACGACTCGGTTGTTTGCGCAGGCGGCGACACCGATTCCCACCGACACCACGCCGAAGACCGGTCGCAAGGGGGGCCGGGACTCCACCGATCCCGCCGTTCTGCGGACCGCCGCGCTGGTGGGTGCATTCATCTGCGGGTTCAGTATCCTGGGTCTGCAGGTCCTCTGGCTGCGTATGTTCCGGATCTACTTGACCAATACGAGCTACACCTTCGCTTTGATCTCATCGCTGGTGATCTTGGGGCTCTTCGCGGGCAGTTATTTCTTTGCGCGGCGCGGACATCTGGTCGTGGACCGATTGGCGGCCATGAGCCGGGTGGTGCTGTTGCTGGCGGCGATGACGTCGATGGGTCTGCTGCTGCTGGTCAACCTACCCGAAGTGCTCATGTTTCCCTTCCAGTCGTTGTTGGCCAGCCCCCTGGCGCGCGTGTTGTTGCTGCCGTTCGTCGCGGCGCTGCTCATCGTCTTCCCGCCGGCGGTCTGTTCGGGTTACGCCTTTCCGTTAGCTTGCAGCATGTATGCCTCGAATCGGGGCACCATCGCCGGCGACGTGGGCCGCGTGCTGCTGATCAACACGACCGGTGCGGTGATCGGACCGGTCGTCGCGGCCTTCGTGCTGTTGCCGTGGCTCGGCGCGGCGCTGTCGGTCGTGATGGTGCTGGTGTTATTGATCGGCGCGGCGTTGTGGATCCTGCATCGGCGGCGCTTGACCGGTGCGGCGGCCTTCGCCAAACCGGCGTTCTTTGCGGTACTGGTCGTGCTGTCGGCGGTCGTCGTGATCAGGCCCGAGATACGCATCCTGCCGCCCTCGTTCGCCAGCTTCGACCGTGAGGTGCTGTTCTATCGGGAGTCCGTCGAAGGGACGCTTTCGGTAGGGAAGGACCGAGGCACGCGCACCGAGTCGAAATACACCTTCGTCAACAACAGCGCCGTGATCGGATCGACCTACGATGCTGTCAAGGTCGTCAAGATGGTCGGGCACTTCCCGTTCTTTGCGGGACTGGACGGCGGCGACGTACTGGTGATCGGGTTCGGGATCGGCGTGACCACGTCGGCCATCGCTTCGCATCCCGAAGTGGAATCGATCACCTGTGTGGAATTGGTGACGGGCCTGAAAGACGCGGCGGTCTACTACCGCGACCTGAATCACGATATTGTGAACGACCCGCGATTGGAGATTCTGTCGGGCGACGGGCGCCACCATCTCCAGCTCACGTCCGAGCGTTACGACCTGATCTCCTGCGACCCGACCCACCCCATCCTGGGGTCGGGCAACCTCTACACGCGCGACTATTTCGCCCTCTGCCGCGAACGTCTCAAGCCCGGCGGCATGGTGTCGCAGTATCTGCCGCTGCACAAGCTGCGCATCGACGAACTCATGGGTATCATCGCCACCTTCCGGGACGTGTTTCCCGACTGCTCGGTGTGGTTGGGCCATTACCATGCGGTCCTGTTGGGGTCGACCGAGCCGATGACCATCGATTTTACCGACTGGTCGAGCCGCGTCGAGGCCATCGGCCGCGACGCCCACTTCTACGTCGATCCCCACCATCTCGCGGCGACCCTCGTGCTCGACGGTGCGAAGATCGCCGAACTCTTGCCACAGCCTCGCTTCAATACCGACGACCATTCCTACACGGAGTTCTTTGCTCCAGCCTGCCTCGACCCCGACAACATCGCCCACAATCTGCGCTACCTCATGGAGAACCGCTGCTCGATCAACGGCGTCTTCCACAACATCGACGATCCCGAACGCATGTCCCGCTTCCTTAGCGGAAACCAGTTGCTCGGCGAGAGTCTGTACCGGAAGTTCATGGGGGACCGGGCGGGCGGATTGCGCGCTTTGCAGGAGGCTTGCCGGGTCAACCCCGAGGACCAGGAGTATCCGTTCCTGATCCGGTTGGACTACTGATCACCTGACCATTCCTGTTCCCAGGTTTCCATGCAACCAATTCCGCCATCCATGCGTGTTGCGTGCGTTGTATCAATCAAATCCCATTCCTCCCACCCGCCCGGAGTCGACATGGAACTGACGCTTAGGAACATCACCAAGACCTATCCGGGCGGCGTGACCGCCCTGGACGATCTGAGCCTGACCATCCCGACGGGGATGTTCGGTCTGCTGGGTCCCAACGGGGCCGGCAAGTCCACTCTGATGCGTTGCATCGCTACGCTGCAGGACGTGGATTCGGGGACGATCACACTCGGGGACCTGGATATACGGCGGGAGCAGGACGAACTGCGGCGCGTGCTGGGCTACCTGCCGCAGGATTTCGGGCTGTATCCGAACGTCAATGCGGTGACCCTGCTGTCGCACATCGCGGCGCTCAAGGGGCTGGGAACAACAGGTGAGCGCAAGGACATGGTCGAGGCTCTCCTGCAGCGGACCAATCTCTGGAAGCATCGGAAGAAGAAGCTGGGCGGATACTCGGGCGGCATGCGTCAGCGTTTCGGCATTGCCCAGGCCCTGCTCGGCCAACCGAAGCTGATCATCGTGGACGAACCCACCGCCGGACTGGATCCCGAGGAACGCAATCGCTTCCTGAATCTGCTGAGCGAGATCGGCGAGAATGTGATCGTCATCCTGTCGACGCACATCGTCGAAGATGTGAGCGAAGTGTGCAGCCGCATGGCCATCATCGATCAGGGCCAGGTTTTGACCGAGGGAGAGCCCCGTCAGGCCATCGAAGAGATCCGCGGCAAGACCTGGCGGCTGGAGGCGGACCGCGAGGACCTGCCCCGCCTGCACCAGGAACACATGGTGATCTCCACGCGGCTGTCCGGCGGCCGGACCATCATTCACGTCTTCAGCGAGACCAACCCTGGACCCGGTTTCGAAGCCGCCGATCCTGATCTGCAGGACGTGTACTTCACTACCCTGGGCGGCAGATTGCAGGAGGTGTAGGAGATATGTCGGATCAGCTAATCCAGTACGGCCATATCTTCAGCTTCGAGTTGAAGTACCGCCTCAGGCAACCAACCTTCTACGTGTTCTCGGCTTTGTTCTTCTTCCTCACCTTCGCGGCCACTTCATCCGATTCGGTGCAGATCG
>DAOVZQ010000204.1 GCA_030635025.1 bacterium | reverse complement strand
CCTCCATGATCTTGTCGTCGATCCGTCGGTACACGCCATAACCGGTCACGACGGTGGGCATGGTCGACATGTCCAGGAGAGTGGGCGTCCAGGAGAGGCGCACCGAACGGCCCTGATCGTCGCCCACGTCGACGATGCTGGCAACTTTTCCGGCTATTCGTCGGCGACCGGCGTCACTGTGATTACCGGAGCCGCCGTTCCCCGTCGGCTCGAACTGGTGGGCGCCGTTCCCAACCCATTCAATCCTCGCACGAAGATTGTTTTCGAGTTGCCGGTCACGTCCGAGGTCGAGCTGATCCTTCACGACCTGACGGGCCGCGTGATCCGCACGCTTGCAATCGATACGCCCCTGGGGCCGGGACGCCATGAGCTGGCCTGGGACGGCGCCGACGAGATGGGCCGTGCCGTTGCTTCGGGCGTCTACGTCTGTCGCCTACGTGCGGCCGGGGAGATCCGCACGACGAGGTTGATGTTGATTCGCTAATGTTCGGGCTCAGCGAGCGACCGGCCGGGAACCCCTCCCGGCCGGTTTCGTATCCCATGTCACCGTTTCCCCATTCACCCGTAGACTTGAATAACCGCATAACCCGGAATCAGGAGCGAAGCCACTTGGATCTGCGCAACGTCATCAGGGACCGTCGTCACGCAAGCCTGCTACAGAAGGCGCATCGTGGCGATACGAAGGCCTTCGCGGCCCTGTTCGACGAGCTGCACGGTCCCGTCTTCGCCTACCTCGACCGGCGACTGCCCGACATCCACGACACCGAGGATCTGGTCTCGATCGTCTTCCACAAACTGCTGAAGACCCTGTCGAGCTTCGATCCGCAACGCGGCAGCGTGACGGCCTGGCTGATGACCATGGCCCGCCACGCCCTGATCGACCATCTGCGTCGACAACGCGACACGGTGGATGTGAATGGTCTGGCGGAGGTTCTGGCCGGTCCGGCTCGCGATCCCCTGACGGGGATGATCCGTACCGAAGAGGCGGAGCGGGTGCAGGCCGAACTGGGACTGTTGCCGGCGCAGACGCGTGAACTGATCGCGCTGCGTTACGGCGAGGGATTGCGCTGCCGAGAGATCACCGCGATGACGGATCTTAGTGAAGACGCCGTCAAGCAACGCCTCTCGCGCACCGTGCGCGCCTTGCGCCGACGGGTATGCGGACGACCCGAAACAGGAGGCGAGGTGGATTATGCGACCCGATAGACTCGACCGGATTCTGAGGGATCTGACCGCACGACCCGTGCGCGACGCAGCCCCCGGACGACGCGAGCTCAAAGCGGAACTTCTCGCCCGACATGAAAGCACAATGTCCCGCGAGAGGGGATTTCACATGACGACGTTCTTTAAGCGACCTGCGTTCGCGATACTGCTGCTGGCCGTGCTCGGCGTGGGCGCCTGCACGGTACCGACCGAAACCGAAGTGGAGATGGGCCAACGTCTGACCTACACGCTCACCGACAAGGCCGTGATGGGCCAGATCGGGGACCTGGTGCAGTTCGTCGAGGTGCAGCCCGGAGTCGATCAGGTTTCCATTCGGGAAGAAGCGACCGACGACGGCCCGCTGGTGATCGACCTGGTCGTCTGGGGCCGGGGCATCAAGGTCGATGCCCTGACCGGCCGCATCGCCGACGCGTTCCCGGCCATGGCCGACGGCCGTCTTGAAACGGAAGAGCTTTCGACCGAAGTGAAGACCAGCATCGCAGAGAAGATCGGCCACAGTGTATTCCACTTCGATATCGTTGCGGAAGGGACCGACAACGAAATCAAGGCCCAGATCCTGGAGCAGATCTACGAAGGCGGTTTCGAGGGTTTGGCCGAAGTGGACGTTCATACCGAGGACGGCGTTACCACCATCGACCTGGAAATGACCCACGAAGGTGACGGTGTCGAGACCGAGGATGTAATCAAGATCGAGATGATTAACGAGGACGACTAGCGTTCATAGTCCGTAAAAACAAGGAACGGACACCCCACGGGGTGTCCGTTCCTTGATAAAACCCCCCTATTTAATCAACGCCATCTTACGCACGCTCAAGCCCTGGTTGGTGCGCAGGGCGCAGAGGTAGACCCCCGCGGCGACACGTCGCCCGGCGTCGTCCTGGCCCGCCCAGTTCACCGTTCGCACACCCGGAGCCACACGGCCATGAACCAGGGTGCGTACGTGCCGGCCGCTCAGGTCGTACACGTCCAGGCTCACCACGCCGGCGTTCGCCGGCACCTCGTAGGCGATGGTCGTGAGCGGGTTGAAAGGATTGGGGTGGTTGTTCAGCATCAGGACATCGCCCAGGTCGGGTACGCCCGTCGTATAGGGTTCGCCGGCCTGGAAGCGTCTGGTGTCGATGGTCGAGCCGATCATGCCTTCCAGGGCGCTGCCGGGGCAGCCCTCGAAATTGATCTGGTAGGTGATGTCAAAGAAGCTGTCCACGGCGAAGTCGCCGCTGGGCAGTTCGGTCAGGGTCGTTTGTCCTGGGCTGGGCAGACCGAATCCTACACCGGCGGTGACGATCAGCTCACAGAAATCGGGATCGCCGTAGAGCTGGCCCTGGAGCCTGAACAGGGTCTGGTCGAAGGTCTGGACCGGATCGCCCGGATTGCGAGGCCCGGTATGAACTTCACACGCGACCGGTACGACGATATTGCGGACGAAACCGGTGAAATCGCCGGTGCCGTTCATGACCCAGTGCAAGTTGGCGTCGAAGACCTGGATTTCGCCGCCCAGGGTGCCGCCCGCACTCCGCACGACGTTGGTGAAGTCGGTCAGGACCGCGTCGATCTCGATGGTCGTCCCGGGCGGCAGGCCATCGACGATCATCATTGTTCCTTCGTACCCATCGGGGCAGTCCGGAGGCATGTCGACCGTACCGAAACCATTGTCCGGCAGGATGCATGAATGGTCGACAGATGGGAAATAGGGCTCGCCGGCCTGGAAGCGGTCGGTGGCCGTGGTCGTGCCAGCCAGGTCTTCCAGGGGACTCCCCGGGCAGCCTTCGAACTCGATCTCGTAGGTAACGTCGAAGAAGCTGTCCACGGCGTAGTCGCCGCTCGGTACCTCCTCGATCGTGGTATGGCCGGGACTGGGCAGGCCGGCATCGTTGCCGCATACCACGGTCAGGGTGCAGAAGTCGGGATCCCCGTAGTGGACACCTTGCAGGTAGACCAGTTTCTGTTCGAAGCTCTGGACGGGGTCGCCCGGGTTGCGGGGGGCCGATTCCATTTCGCCACCCACCTGGATGACAAGGTTGCGCTCGAAGCCTAAGTAATCACCGGTGCCGACCACATGCCAGTGGAGGTTGGCGTCGAAGTGGTGCGTCATGCCGCCGAGGGAGCCGCCGATGGTCTCGACGATATTGCTGAAGTCCGCCAGCACGGCGTCGATCTCCAGGGTCGAACCGGGCGGCAGGCCATCGACGATTTGCATATGGCCCACGTAACCGTCGGGACATTCGGGGGGCAGGGTAATGGTGCCGGTACCGTTGTCGGGCAGCAGGCAGTTGTGGTCGATCGGAGCGAAGTACTCCTCGCCGGCCTGGAAGCGCTTGGTGTCGGTAGTCGAGCCGGCGTAGTCCTGGAGCTGGCTACCGGGACAGCCCTCGAAATCGATCCGGTAGGTAATGTCGAAGAAGCTGTCCACGGCGAAGTCGCCGCTCGGCAGTTCCGTCAGGGTGCAACTGCCCGGGCTGGGCAGGCCGTTGGCGTCACCGATCGTGACGATGAGCTCGCAGAAGTCGGGATCGCCATAAAGCTGTCCCTGCAAGGTGAACATGGTTTGTTCGAAGGTCTGGACGGGGTCGCCGGACTGACGGGGGCCCGAGTGCATGGCGCCCGAGACCGGTATGCTGATGGACCGCTCGAATCCCGTAAGATCACCTGTTCCCGACAATTGCCAGAGCAGTGTGGCCTCGAAGGTGTGCACTTCGCCGCCCAGGACGCCGCCGGGGAACCAGGACATGTTGTAGAAGTCGGTCAGAACGGCGTCGATCTGGATATCCGTTCCTGGTGGCAGCCCATCGATGATCTGCATGGTTCCCTCGAATCCGTTCTGACAGATAGGAGGCAGGTCGACGGTGCCGGTTCCGTTATCCACTGTTGTACATGGAGTGGCAGCCGCGGACACGGCCAGCGCCAGCAGAGCACAGATCAAGATCAGGGGGGTGGGTGTTCTCATGGCGGTCTCCCTCGCTGGGTCGGTGGGACAGGCTTGATTCCGATTATTGCATATCATTTGCTTGGGGTTAGCGATCTTACGCGGCCCGGACCTTTCGTCATTGGACGCGGGACGCCAGAGGTGTAAAGTCGTCCCACGATCTCTTGAGACACCCCGGCCGGAGGACCACCATGCCCCTGATGCTCTCCCGAAACGATGTCGATTCCGTACTCTCGATGGACGCCTGCATCGCCGCCGTGGAGACGGCCTTCGGCGAACTGACTCGTGGCAACGCCGACATGCCGCAACGTGCGGTGATCCGCTTGCCCGAACACAAGGGACTGTTCCTGGGGATGCCCGCCCATATCGGCGGCGACGAGGAGGTTCTCGGCCTGAAGGTGGTGACCGTCTACCCCGACAACCCCGCCAAGGGGATGCCCACGATTTTCGGGACCCTGCTGCTCTGCGACCCGAAGACCGGCAAGACCGTCGCCATCATGGACGCCGGTTACCTGACCGCCGTGCGCACCGGCGCGGCAAGCGGCGTGGCCACGAAATACCTGGCGCGTGAGGACAGCAAGGTGTGCACGATCTTCGGCGCGGGGGGGCAGGCCCGCAAGCAGATCGAGGCGGTGCATCTGGTACGGCCGCTCGAGAAGATCTACGTGCTGGACAAGGTCGTTGCGACGCGCGACGCCTTCGTGACCGACATGAGCGCCCTGCTCGGCGTACCGGTCGAAGCCGTCGAGGACGCCGAGACCGCGGTCAAGGCCGCCGATATCGTGATCACCGCCAGCAGTTCCCACGATCCCGTCTTCGACGGCGATTGGCTCAAGCCCGGCACCCACGTCAACAACATCGGCTCACACTCGCCGGACGCCCGCGAGCTCGACACGCGCACGGTGGTTCGCTCAAAGTTCGTGGCCGACCTGAAGGAGGCCAACCTGGCCGAAGCGGGGGACATCCTGATTCCCATCGAGGAGGGCGCCGTCACCGCCGATCACATCTATGCGAGCCTGGGCGAAATCGTCGTGGGCGAGAAGCCGGGGCGCGAAAACGACGACGAGATCACCGTCTTCAAGTCCTGCGGACTGGCGATCCAGGACGTATCGTCGGCGCGTGTGGTTTACGAGGCGGCCAAGGCCGCGGGGGTGGGACAGAGCGTCGAACTGTAAGTATCCCTCGTACCAATGAACAGCGCGCGGCCCCGAGGGACCGCGCGCTTTCTTGTCCCGTATCGACGCGGATCAGGGTCCGTCGTCGGCGGTGACGCGGATCACCACGTTGTCCAGGAAGAGCCCCGGATTATCCGTGGCGAAGTCCCACTCGATGGCTTTGCCGCTGCCCGGCGCAATGCCTGCGCCCACGTCGCCGGAATACGTCGCGGTCGTCAGGGTCCAGGTCGCGCCGCCGTCGGACGAGGCTTCCAGGGTCACCGTCACCGTCGGGCTGTCGCCGTCGACCAGATCGTAGGCGACGTCGACGATGCCGGAGCCGTCGGTGCGTTGTGCGAAGGCCACGTTGGAGACCACGGGGG
>DAOVZQ010000024.1 GCA_030635025.1 bacterium | reverse complement strand
GTTTCTCTGTTGCAGAGGGACCCGACGTTGAACTGGACTGGTACAACTTCACGGCCCTCAACTTTCCGGCCGATCATCCCGCACGGGACATCCAGGATACGTTCTACATCGACGATAAACGGCTCCTCCGGACTCAGACGTCACCGGTGCAGGTTCGCACCATGGAGCAGAACACACCGCCGTTGGCCGTGGTGGTGCCCGGCCGTGTGTACCGCAACGAAGCGGTCGACGCATCCCACGCCGCGGAGTTCTACCAGATCGAAGGCCTATACGTTGATCATGATGTGAGTCTGGCCGACCTCAAAACGACGGTGACCCAGTTCATCCGGACCCTGTACGGGCCCGATACGTTGATCCGCTTTCGGCCTCATTTCTTTCCTTTCACCGAGCCTTCGGTGGAAGTGGACATGCGTTGTTTCGCCTGTGGCGGAGACGGCTGTAGCGTCTGCGGCCGTACGGGCTGGATCGAGATCATGGGTGCCGGGATGGTGCACCCGAACGTATTCGCCGCGGCCGGCTACGACCGGGACGCCTACACCGGCTTCGCTTTCGGACTGGGGATCGACCGCATCGCCATGTTGCGCTACGGCATCGACGACATCAGGCTGCTCTACGAAAACGATCTTCGATTCCTTCATCAGTTCAGGGGTGTGAGTTGAATATCAGTCTGAACTGGCTACGGGATTTCGTGCCATGGGACGGCTCCGCTGTGGAGTTGGCTGAACGCCTGACCCTAAACGGACTCAACGTGGAGTCCGTTGACGACTTCGTCCTGACCTTTCCCGGTGTGGTTGTGGCGAAGGTCCTCAAGAAAGAGAAGCATCCCAACGCCGACAAGTTGAGCCTCTGTGAGGTCGACGACGGCGAAGGTGTTCACCAGGTTGTTTGCGGCGCGCCCAATGTGCGGGCCGGCTTGACGGTCCTCTTCGCTCGCATCGGTTGCAAATTGCCCAACGGCCTGAAGCTGAAGAAGAGCAAAATCCGCGGCATCGAGTCTCAAGGCATGATCTGCTCCGCATCCGAACTCGGTTTCAGCGACGACAGCGAAGGCATCATGGAGTTGGCTGACGAGCCCACGCCCGGTACGCCGGCCGACGAGTTGTACGGTTACCGGGATACGGTTTTCGATATCGAAGTGACACCCAACCGTCCCGACTGGCTCAGTCATATCGGTGTGGCCCGCGAGGTGGCCGCCATCAACGGTGCTATGTTGCAACTGCCCGAGGTCTGGACGCCACCCTCGCTCGGTGGCGGACAACTGGACTTCACGGTCGAGATTGCGGATTTCGTCGATTGCCCCAGATATACGGCGCACGTGGCTCGAAGTGTCGAGGTCGGCGAGTCTCCACGCTGGATGAAGAACCGACTGCTTGCGGTGGGCGCTCGTCCCATAAACAATGTGGTCGATATTTCCAATTACGTGTTGTTCGAGACGGGGCAGCCTCTTCATGCCTTCGACCTCAAGAAACTCAGCGGCAATCGACTCACGGTCCGACGCGCCGAAGAGGGGGAGACCCTCGCGACTCTGGACGGTGCAGCCCGCAAGCTGGATCCCGGAGAA
The DNA here is from genome assembly GCA_030635025.1 of bacterium. GTDB lineage: Bacteria > Krumholzibacteriota > Krumholzibacteriia > LZORAL124-64-63 > LZORAL124-64-63 > JAHIYU01. Next base: position 9,515 of record DAOVZQ010000024.1, on the reverse strand, counting down.
CTGGTCATCGCCGACAGCGCCGCACCTGTGGCGCTGGCCGGAGTCATGGGCGGCGCTGATTCCGAGGTGGACGAGAATACGGTCGAGATCATGCTCGAAAGTGCTTTCTTCGACCCTGGTATCGTGCGGAGGACATCGCGACGCCACCAGTTGATCAGCGAGTCATCGTACCGTTTCGAACGCGGTGCCGACTGGGACGCGGTCATGCTTGGGGCGAGACGGGCGATGTATCTCTTGCAGGAACACGCAGGCGCCCATGTGGAGGCCGGTTTCGTCGATCGCCAGAATCCGGATCGCAAGGAAGACGCCCCGGTTACGCTGCGTGTCGAGCAGGTGAACCGCTTGTTGGGTACGTCGATCACGACCACCGCCGCAGTGGAATACATCCAGTCCATCGGTTTGCCCTGTCAGCCCGTGGGGCAGGTTCGCGACCGCGCCGATACCACGGGGAAACTCGTTGTAAATGTTCCCTCGTTCCGGCGGGATATCCACGAGGAAGTGGATCTCATCGAGGAAGTGGCGAGGATCTACGGCTTCGACAACATCCCGGCCGCGTCTCATTTCCGCGGCAGCGCCCACGTGAGCCGGAGCCATCAGGACCTGACGCGGGAATCGATCCGAGATTACCTGGCGGCCGTCGGCTACAGCGAAATCGTCACGTCCACATTCATCGCCCGTAAGGATGTGGACCGGCTAGGGCTGGCGGACGACGATACGCGCCACGAGATGTTGGCCGTTGATAATCCCCATCATGGTGGCGAAACCCTGCTGCGGACGACCTTGACCCCGTCTCTGCTGGATGCCGCACGTCATAATCTGAATGTGGACCGGGCGACACCCTTCCGCCTTTTTCAGATCGGCACGACTTTCCTGCCCTCCGAAACGGGACGGTATCGGGATGGCCACGAGGATGGCGGATTATTGCCCCGCGAGTCGGCAACTTTGCAGCTGGCCGTTATCGGACGCTCTGACGATCTGTACGGTGCGGTTCCGGGAGATGTGCTGGAAATCAAGGGGGCGGTGGAAGCCCTATCCGATCGGTTGCGCGTGGAGATCACGTTGACCGAGGACTGCGATGAGCCCTACCTGCAGGATGGACTGAGGTGGACTGTTCGTAATGCCGACGGGCAGCCCATCGGTGTCGCAGGAGCGATTTCGAGACGATGTCTGCGAAAATTCGACATCGAGGCCCGCGTGGCCCTTGTGGAATTGGATTTACACCAGGTGGGCCTTGCGCCATCTCGAGTTAAATACGAGAAATTTTCGAGATACCCCGCGGTTAAAAGGGACCTTTCACTCGTTACTCCCGGCGGCATTACGTTCGCCCAGGTCCAGCAAGTGGTTGTCAAGGCCGGTGGCCCCCTTTTGAGTCGGGTTGACCTCTTTGATTTCTTCAAGGGCGGGAAACTCGAAGCGGGGAGCGCCGCTCTCGGAATTCGCTTGAAGTTCCAGTCCGCCAAGAGTAATCTGAAAGGGAAGGCTGTAGACAGAGCCATTGGCATGATCGTTGACGCCCTGAAAGAGGATTTGGACGTCCGATTACGCGGATGATTCTGCAGCCCTTCTGGTGAATGATGAACGGAGTCCTCTAACCGGAAGGTAGATGGAGTAATGCACGATGACAGCTTTGGGCTGTTGGAAGAAAAAGTCCTAACCGCCGTCAAGCGCATACAGGAGCTCAAGTCCGAAAACGAGACTCTTTTGGCTCATCGAGATAAACTCGAAAGCCAGTTGGCGACTCTCAATGATCGGGCTCTTCAAGCCGAGAACGAATTGGCCGAAGCCCGATCGCAAGCGGCGCACGTCGACCAAATGGAAGACAAGCGCAAATTGATAGAGGAGAAGGTGGGAGGCCTCCTGGATAAACTCGATTCCATCGTATAGTGGGCGAAAACACGTCTGCGACTGGTGGATCGATCCGGGGCCCGATACGTGGGAAGTAGTCTGATGTCGGATCCCAGTAGCGTGAATGTGACCATTTATGGTCGGGAATATACTTTGCGCGGCGATGCCGAGACGGCGTACGTCGAGAAAGTCGCGGCCCTCGTGGACGAAAAGATGCGTGAAATCGCATCCCAGTCCAGTGTGGCCTCGACCAGCAAGGTGGCCATCCTGGTGGCCGTTAATCTGGCGGATGAACTGTTGCGGGAACGTCAGAAACACCAACAGGCCCTGAATCTCTTGGACGAGAGGACCGGGCAAATCACCGCCTATCTCGACAAGGAGATGGAACAGCTCTGAGGATCTCAAGGTTAGTGGGATTCCCTGCTTAGCCCGTGATGAGTCGAGTCAAATGAGCCAACACTCCGACTGTGGGAGTCCCGGTTCTCAAGCCGCGATCATGCCCGAAAGGGACGATCAGAGCGAGAGACAGGAAACCCGACTTGAAGCAATGGTTCAATTGCTTCCGGCCACACGACTCGGCGGGGAATCTTACCAGACTGCCTCACACCCCGGTTATCCGTATCTCCCTCTTTTTCCTTCCGTTACGGAAGGAGTAAATAATGGACCAAGTGCCGACGATGGCCTGGCTGGGCCTGAGTGTCGTCGTGTCTTTCGTGGTCGGGTGGTGGCTGCAGAAGCAGCGCATCTCCCGCATCATGGGCGATACGCAGGCTGAGCATGACAGTCTCATCTCGGATGCGAACCGAGAGGCCAATAATATCCGCAAGAGTGCGGATCTTGAAGCCAAGGACGAAATCTACCGCACGCGCCAGAAGTTCGAAGCCGAGACAGAGGCCACAAGAAGGGAACAGGCCAAGCGTACCGAATTTCTGGATCAGCGTGATTCCAGCCTGAACAAGAAAGTGACCTACGTCGATCATAAGGAGGCCAAGCTCGAGCAACGTGAGGTTGATCTGAGAGAGCAGGCCGTGAAGACCGAGACGATGCAGGCGGAGTTGTTGGCGAAGATGGCCGCCCAGGAGGTTCAACTGGAAAGCATCGCCGGCATGAGCGCCGACCACGCGCGACAGATGCTGATGGACCGTATGATCTCACAGGCCCGTTTGTCGGCAGCCAAGAGCGTACAGGAAATCCGCGAAGAGGCCGAGCGTACGTCCAAGCGCGAATCCCAGAAAATCCTCAGCCAGGCTATTCAGCGATACGCCGCGGAGCACGTGGCGGAATCGTCCGTGTCTGTGGTCGACCTGCCCAACGACGATATGAAGGGCCGGATCATCGGACGTGAGGGTCGCAATATCCGGGCCTTCGAGCTAGCGACCGGCGTCGATGTGATCATCGACGACACGCCAGAGGCCGTCATTATTTCGGGTTTCGATCCGGTGCGTCGCGAAGTGGCCTGCCAGTCGCTCCAGCAGCTCATCAGGGATGGACGGATTCATCCCGGACGCATTGAGGAAGTCGTCCAGAAAACGGACGCTGAAATGCAGGAAAGAATCCGCGATTTCGGCGAGCAGGCGTGTCTGGAACTCGGGCTGCAGAACGTGAACCCGAAGCTACATCCGTATATCGGGCGTCTGCACTATCGTACCAGCTACGGCCAGAATCTCCTGTTGCACAGCAAGGAAGTGGCCGGCGTATCGGCGGTCATCGCCGCCGAGTTGGGGCTGGACGCCAAGCTGGCTCGACGGTGTGGTTTCCTGCACGACATCGGCAAGGCGGCGGACCACGAGTTCGACGGACCCCACGCCATGATCGGCGGACGGATCCTTAAGAAACTCGGTGAGCACAAGTTCGTCATCAACGCCGTCGAAGGGCATCATCAGGACATTGAAGCGGAATCTCCCTACACGTTCATCACGGCGGCGGCGGATGCCGTGTCTGCTTCCCGTCCCGGCGCGCGCCGCGAGAGCTTCGACAACTACATCAAACGGCTTGAAAATCTCGAGCGCATTGCCGAGAGTTTCGATGGTGTGGAAAAGTGCTATGCGATCCAGGCGGGTCGCGAGGTCCGTGTGCTGGTGAACCACGACAAGGTATCCGATGCGGAAGCCGTGCTGATGGCCGAGGAGATCAGCCGTCGCGTCGAGGGCGAACTGGAGTATCCCGGACAGATCAAGGTGATGGTCCTGCGCGAATCGCGGGCCGTGGCCTACGCACGCTGATCCGGGCCCGCAACCTGCCAGCAGCCGTCGCCCGACGGCTGCTGGCGTGTGATGGCCAATTGGAGGGGACATGGAAAGTCGGAAGTTGTCGGGAGCGGTTGTGCGTGACGCCGTCTTTGCCGAATTGTCCGCCGGCGTCGCATCGTCGGACTGCCAGCCCGGTTTGGCGGTTGTCCTGGTGGGCGACGATCCAGCCTCGCGTGTCTACGTCGCTAGCAAGGGCAAAGCTTGCGACAAGCTCGGATTCCACCACGTGACGCATAGACTGCCCGTCGATACGTCCGAAAGCGAAGTCCTGGACCTGATCGACTCGCTCAATACGGACCAGGACATCCATGGCATCCTGGTGCAGATCCCATTGCCAGGGCACATCTCTGAGGGCAGGATCCAGGCCGCTGTCGATCCCCGCAAGGATGTTGACGGGTTTCACCCCGACAACCTGGGCCGTCTACTGGCGGGGCAACCGCGCTTCGTCCCCTGTACGCCCAAAGGCATCGTAGAGATGCTGCGTTTCCATGAAGTGGATCTGCCGGGCCGCGAAGTGGCCATCGTCGGCCGAAGCGTGATCGTGGGCCGTCCGTTGGCCATGCTTCTGTCCCTGAAAACGGTTCCGGGTAATGCAACGGTAACGCTCTGCCACTCGGCCACGCGCGATCTCGCTTCCGTTACCCGTCGTGCGGACATCGTCGTTGCGGCCATGGGATATCCCGGGGGTCTCACGCGCGAACACATTGCCGAAGGAGCGGGGGTGGTTGATGTGGGCATCAACCGGATAGACGATCCTGCCGCCAAGAAAGGCTACCGTCTCGTGGGCGACGTGGCTCCGGAGGCCCTGGACGGGTGGGCTTCGGCATACACGCCTGTTCCCGGAGGCGTCGGACTTATGACCATCGCCATGCTCATGCGAAACACCTGGGACGCCATGCAGCTGCAGGTGGGCGGCTCATGACGGTGGCGACGGATCTGGATACGGCCCTGAAGATCGAACGCAAGGGCGTTGATACGCGCCTGCGCTCCCTGATGCGCGAAACACGAGGCGTGCCAACCCGTCTGCACAGGGCCATGTCTCACTCGCTTTTCGGTGGCGGAAAGCGCCTGCGCCCGGTGCTGCTGCTCTGGACCTACGACGCACTTCGGACGCGACAGGCGATTCCGCGTGAAGCGGTGCTGGACGTCGCCTGTTCCCTGGAGATGATTCATACATACTCGCTGATACACGACGACCTGCCCGCCATGGATGACGACGTGTTGCGCCGAGGCCATCCGACATGTCATGTAGCCTTCGATGAAGCGACGGCGATCCTGGCCGGCGACGGTTTATTGACCCTGGCCTTCTCCGTTCTTGCGCGGACGCCTCGCCACGGAGCCACGGTCATGGGGATCATAGCCGATGCGGCCGGGCCGTCCGGCATGGTGGGAGGACAGCAGGAGGATCTGGATGCCGAGGGCACGAAGCCAAGCCCAGCCCTCGTCCGGCGCATCCATCGCAACAAGACCGCGAGTCTGATCGCGGCTCCCATGAGGGCCGCTGCTGTTGTGGCCGGGGCACACATGTCACGGATCGAAGAAGTGACGAAGGCCGGCCTGCAGCTGGGGCTGGCCTTCCAGGCGTCCGACGACCTGCTTGACGTGATCGGGGACGAGCAGACACTCGGCAAGAGCGTCGGCAAGGATGCGGATGCGGGCAAGGCGACCTGGGTGGGCCTGGAAGGGTTCGACAAGGCTCGGGAACGGACACGAAGATATGGACGCACGGGCGAGCGGCTGTTGACGTCGGCTCTGCAGCCCGGTCGGGCCGCTTCACGTCTGCTGGAATTGAGCCGAAGACTCTGGGACCGAGATCGCTGACCTCGTCTCACAGGCGATCCCTTTGCTGTTGCCAAGCGGGACCGCACAGGATTACCTTTGACGTCCATCGTGACGTTTGCCGTGATGTTCGCCGTGACGGTGGGAATTTTGTCGGGGATAGACGACTTCGCAAACCAATAGTCGATGACTCAGGAAGTGCAATGACCTCGATTCTGCAGAACCTGTCGGGCCCCGAGGATCTGGCCCAGTTGTCCATTCCGCAACTGCAGCGACTATGCGGCGAGTTGCGGGATGAGATCATCTCGACCGTATCCGCCACCGGAGGTCACCTGGGCGCCAACCTGGGCGCCGTCGAGTTGACCGTGGCCCTGCACCACCTCTTCCGATCGCCCCGGGACAAGATCCTGTGGGACGTCGGACACCAGGCCTATGGACACAAGTTGCTCACGGGTCGACGCGACCGGTTCCACACCTTGCGTCAACGTGACGGCGTGAGCGGATTCCCCAAGCGGAGCGAGAGCGAACACGACACCTTCGGCGTCGGGCACGCCAGCACGTCCATCAGCGCGGCCCTTGGCTTTGCCAAGGCCCGCGACCTGAACGGCGCGGACAATGCCGTGATCGCCGTGATCGGCGACGGCGCCTTGACCGGAGGATTGGCCTTCGAAGGCATGAACAACGCGGGCCAGCTGCAGACCGATATGATCGTCGTCCTCAACGACAACGAAATGAGCATCTCGCCCAACGTCGGGGCTATCGCAAAGTACCTGACTCGCATCACGTCCGGACAGCTTTACGCCCGTTTTGAAGGCGACATGTGGCGCATTCTCGGCAAGTTGCCCAAGGGCAGGCTGGCCCAAAAGCTCGCCGGCCGGATCAAGGACGGTCTCAAGCAGATCATCGTGCCGACTATCCTCTTCGAGGAACTTGGTTTTCGATACTTCGGTCCCATCGACGGACACGACTTGCCGCTGCTGATCAAGACACTCGATTCGGTGCGGAAGTTCAAGGGACCGGTGCTGGTTCATACGGTGACGAGCAAAGGGAAGGGCTATTCCTTTGCTGAGAAGGAGCAGGCCCGCTATCACGGCGTCAGCAAGTTCGACCGCAAGCAGGGTGTGCAACCCAGCAGCGGCGGCACGCCGAGCTACACCTCTGTCTTCGGGCAGACGCTGGTCAAGGCCGCGGCCGAGGACGAGCGCATCGTCGCGATCACCGCGGCCATGCCTGAGGGCACAGGTCTCGACCTGTTCCGTGACGCCTATCCCGATCGCTTTTTCGACGTGGGGATCGCCGAGCAGCATGCGGTCACGTTTGCCGGTGGTCTGGCCTGCGAGGGGATCAAGCCTGTTGTGGCGGTGTATTCGACATTCCTGCAACGCGCCTACGATCAGCTGATTCACGATATTGCCCTGCAAAAGCTGCCGGTCGTCTTCGCCGTCGATCGCGCCGGTGTGGTGGGTGAGGACGGTCCGACGCACCACGGCGTCTTCGATCTGTCATACCTGCGTCTGATCCCCAATCTGGTAGTCATGTCGCCGAAGGACGAGAACGAACTGCGTCGTATGCTTGTGACGGCCCTGGCTTACGACGATGGACCTACGGCCATTCGCTACCCAAGGGGAGCGGGGCAAGGCGTCGCCATGCCCGAAAAAATCGAAGCCCTGCGGATCGGCGAGGCCGAAGTAGTTGCTCGCGGCGATGACATCTGTCTGCTCGCGGTAGGCAGCATGGTGGCGCCGGCGGTGGCCGCCGCCAGGCTGCTGGTGGATTCAGGTATAGAATCCACAGTCGTCAACATGCGGTTCGTGAAGCCTCTGGACGAGGATGTCCTCCGCATGGCTTTTTCGGATCATCGTCTGGTCGTAGTGATCGAAGAGAACGCCCAGGCCGGTGGATTGGGCGGCGCCGTCATGGAGTGGGCCCACAGGACCCTGCCGGCTCCCCTGGCTCCGATCCTGTCCCTCGGCATTGCCGATTCCTTTGTGGAGCACGCCACGCGCGATTCACTGCTGACGCAACTGGGGCTGGACACCGATGAGATCAGCAAACGGATCATCGAGTACATGTCGAGCAAGGGTTGGGTGAAGGCCGAAACCGCGAGTTGAGAATTGACCGGGGAGTCCTCAATGACAATCAAGACCATCGGCCTTTTCGGCAATCCCGACAAATCTGAAATCGCTGAAGCCATCCTGCGGGTTCTGGCCCGTTGCGAAGCCGAGGGCGTCTCCACATGCGCACAGGATGAACTCGCATCCCTCGTACCCGGGACAACGCCCATCTGCGACACCGCCGATCTGGCCAAGCGCAGCGACGTCATCATATCCTTCGGCGGTGACGGGACCATGCTTCGTGTGGCTCGATCCCTCGAGGATAGTAAAACCCCCCTGCTGGGGATCAACCTTGGCGCCCTGGGGTATCTGACCGATGTACCTCTGGATGAGTTGGACGACGCTCTCGACCAACTCTTCGCCGGCAAGTTCATGTCCGCACCGCGTGAGCGTGTCCTTGGCGTTGTCATGCGTGAAGGCCGCGAAGTCGTCCGTTGCAAGGCGCTCAACGATATCGTGGTGAATATGGGTTCGTTGCCGCGCGCCTTGCACATGGAGGTCCGTCTGGACAACGTGACCCTCGGACGGTTCCTCGGTGACGGCCTGATTGTCAGTACGCCGACCGGATCCACCGCCTACAACCTATCGGCGGGGGGGCCCATCGTTCATCCCGGCGTTAGTTCCATGGTGGTCAATCCCATCTGTCCTCATAGCCTGGCGATCCGGCCTCTGCTGGTGCCTATCGAGAAAACCGTCGAACTCCAGTTGCACAACGTGGGGCAGGGCGCAACGCTCACCTCGGATGGGCAAGAGGCGTTTCCCCTGGAGGAAAAAGACATCGTTGTCTACCGCAGGGCCAAGGAGCCCGTCTTCCTGGTCAAGTTCCCCAGTAGCGATTTCTTCCTCGCCATGCGCCGCAAACTCCAGTGGGGCGCCATCAACCGCCGCGAACCCGGATCCTGAGATGCTGATCGAACTGCGCATTCATCAGCTGGGGCTGGTCGATGAACTCCTGCTGCCCGTTCCGCCCGGATTGACCATCCTGACGGGGGAGACTGGCGCCGGCAAGTCCATGATCGCGGGTGCCATAGCTCTGCTCATCGGGCAGCCCGTGCCCAAGGATCTGGTTAGAGGCGGAGAGGACCGGGCCTGGGTCGAAGGCGTTTTCGATCTCGGGGACCGCGAGGCAACCCGCGCCTACTTGAGTCGCTCCGGAGTCACCGTGGGCGAGGACGGCATGCTCGTGCTACGGCGTGAGATTAGACGGAACGGTCGGAATCGGGTCCTCATCAACGGGCTGATGTCATCGTTGGCCCTGCTGCAGCAGGTGGGGTCGCGTTTGTTGTCGGTTCAGAGCCAGGACCAGCAAAGAGAACTCGGTCAGGCGGCTTTTGTCCGCGACCTGCTAGATGAGTTGGCCGGATGCGGAGAGACCCGCGACCTCGTCCGCTCAGCCCACAAGACCTGGCGTGAAGTGGAAGAGAATCTGGCGGCTCGCCAACGCGAAGCCGAGGCCTATCGCGAGCAACTCGACCTCTGGATTTATCAGCGCGACGAACTCGCGGCAGCGGCCCTCGATGCACACGAG
>DAOVZQ010000006.1 GCA_030635025.1 bacterium | reverse complement strand
CGTCATGGCCGCCAGGATCACCGGCCGGAATCGAGTGAGACCCGCGCGCACGATCGCGTCGCTCTTGGCGATACCGCGGTTGCGCAACTGGATGATGTAGTCCAGCAACACGATGGCCTTGTTGTGGGTGAGATCTCACTGGCCGGTATCGTGGTCAACAACGCCATCGTGTTGCTGGACTACATCATCCAGTTGCGCAACCGCGGTGTCGCCAAGACCGACGCCATCGTGCGCGCCGGTCTCACTCGATTCCGGCCGGTGATCCTGACGGCCATCACGACGATCCTGGGTCTGATCCCCCTGACGACCGGCGTGTCGGTCAACTTCGCCAACATCTTCAAGGGCGATTGGGATCATATCCTGTCGGTGGGCGGCGAGTCCAGCCAGTGGTGGGGACCCATGGGTATCGCGGTCATCTGGGGTCTGGCGGTTGCAACATTCTTGACCCTGATCGTAGTGCCTGTTATGTACTCATCGCTCGACCCGTTCAAACGCGGACTGCGCATGATCCTGATCGGCTGGTGGCTGGACAGGCTGCGCGGAGATGAGTCTGAGTCGGGTGCCGACGCCTGACCTCGGCTTCGTGCCGAGCCTCTCGCGGTCGGTAATCGTGACCGGGGAATTGGAGGGGGGCGCACACCATCCTGATCATCGCCCATGATCTGGATGGATTACGCCTCCTTTCTCGTCCGCGCAGGAAGCGGACGGCCCCACGTCGCGGTTATACTGGTCGTAGAGAAGTTCAGCATACGAACTTGCCTATTCATATTTCATCATGTTCTTGCCGCCTGCCACGGTGGCGGCACAGGAGGTTTCGTCATGGCGATCGTTGACGCCCGCGATCGTGAAGTGTCTTCCGGACCTCACCGGAGAGTCGTCTCACTTGTCCCGAGCCTGACCGATACCGTCTGCGGACTCGGCGCCGTCGACCGACTGGTCGGCCGTACGCTGTATTGTACGGAGCCGCGGCTTCTGGTGCGCGGAGTTCCCGAGTACGGTGGAACCAAGAATCCCAACGTCGAGCAGATCATCCAGACGAACCCCGACCTGGTTCTGGTCTGTGTGGAAGAGAACAAGGCGGAGCACATCGAGGCCCTGGAAGCCGCCGGCATTCCCGTCTTCGCGGTGAGTCCCCACTCTCTCGACGACGTCGACAAACTTCTGAAGGACGTCGGTTCGTTGATCGGCGCCGAGGATGCCGCGGCAAAGGCCTGCACCGATCTGGCCGCCGCTCGCAAGGAAGCCGCCACCTGGTGCGACAAGCTCAAGTCGTCGCGCGTGGAAATCGACGCGCCCTATCCGGTGCCGTCGGCGACGCTCATCTGGAAGAACCCCTGGTTGGTCGCGGGTGCGGGTACACACATCAACGCCATGATGGAAGCGGTCGGTCTCGGGAACCACTACGCGGACCGAAGCGATTATTCGGAGATCGAAATCGAGGATCTCGAGGGCTGCAACCTGGACCTGGTGCTGATGCCCGACGAACCCTACCGGTGGAGCAAGCGCGACACGGTCGTCGTAGCCGAGGCCGCCGGGTACCTCGACGCACCCGAATTCTGTCCGCGGCTCGACGGCAAGCTGCTCACCTGGTACGGCTCGCGCACGTCCAAGTCCCTGCGTGAACTGGTGCGTGTTTTGGAAACCCTGCTTGCGGGGGACTGACCCGGACCGGGCGTATCTCACATGTGCAGTTCGAGGATGTCCCCGTCGTCGATCATGAAATCGACGCCCACCTGCTGACCGTCGAATTTGCCGCTGCCCCAGACCTTCGCGAAACGGAGGTCCTGTGCCCGTCCGCGATGGATCATACTGGCGACATCAGCTACGGTATCGCCCCGGAATACAGTGAACGGACGTTTCATCTCGGGCGGCTTTCCCGGCACCTTCGTATAAATGCGGATTACATCCAGTCCACGCCTCAAGAGAGCTCCCAGACTCTCCAGCCCCTCGCCGGTCTCGGCCGAGATCCCCACGGTCGGATAGCGCATCTCGATCAACTCCAGCATCACGTCCACTTCGTCGGGATCGAAACCCAAGTCGCTCTTGCTGACGACGAGCAGGGTGGGCAGCAGCGTGTGAAAGAGGGTCTCGTCGGCCTCGTCGTCCGGTCCCGGGCCGGTGTCGGAATCACTTTCGGGGGACTCGGGTTCGGGTAGACCCTCGATGAGTCCGCCGGGCAGCCGGCCCGACCAGTCGTCGGTCAGGACGATGCGTTTTTCGGCCAGGCGCTCGCGGATGATGATCACCTCTTCCATGCAACCGGCTTCGTGGAGATCGACGACCAGCAGGGCGGCGTGGGCCGGCTGCATGGCATTGGGTAGCCAGGGCGCCATGACATCGGCGGAGACGGCCGGCAGGTCCACGAGCTGGAACTGCACGTCGTTGTGCATGAACATGCCGGGCAGGGGCGCCTGGGTGGTGTGGGGATAGGGCGCCGTCTCGGCCTGCGAGCCGGTGAGTCGGGAGTGCAGCAGGGATTTCCCGGAGTTGGGCGGACCGATCAGCGAAATCTGGGCTGCGCCCTCCGCCCGGATGACGTGGGTCGGCTCGGTGCGCACCGCGCCCTTCTGCGGCCCGGACAACTCGGCCGTCAATTCCTTGATGCGCGTCTTGATATCCGCCTGCAGATGCTCGGTGCCCTTGTGCTTGGGAATGGTCTTGAGCATCTCGCGCAGGAGATCCAGTCGTTCGGCGGGATCGCGCGTCTGGCGAAAGGCGGCTTCGGCCTTCTTGTATTCGGGAGATACGTTGGTTGGCATGTCGGTCCTGCGCTTTGCGGTGGGAGCTCTGATCGACTCATGATAGCCTACCATGAATCGTGAACGGAGAGGAAGAGCGTGACGGGGAATGGTCGGGGATACTACGTAGAGGGGCTTGCGGCCGAACGGTTGCGTCGGTGTTATGACCTCGCAACGCCCGCGGTGCGTCACTACATGTCCGGCGAGACCGCACACGTTCGTAAGCATATGCGCCCCGGATGTCGAGTGTTGGAGTTGGGGTGCGGCTACGGCCGAATCGTAAAGGACCTCGCGCCCGCGGCGGGCTATGTCCATGGCATCGACAATTCGGCGGCCAGCCTGCGTTACGGATGGGATTATCTGGCGGGCGTCGACAACGTCGCCTTGGCCTGCGCCGACGCGGCGGCGCCCGGTGTAGCCAGCAGCGCTTTCGACATGGTCTGCTGTCTCCAGAACGGGATTTCGGCTTTCAGGATAGAGCCGATTCGATTATTCCATGCGGCCCTGGAGGCCACTCGGCCCGGCGGCGTGGTCCTCTTCGCCAGCTACGCGGCCGAGTTCTGGGAGGAGCGTCTGGCGTGGTTCCGCATTCAGGCCGTGCACGGCCTGGTGGGTGAGATCGACGAGAAGGCCACGGGCGCGGGGAGTATCGTCTGCAAGGATGGTTTCCGCGCATCGACTTTCGGAGCGGACGACTTCCGCGAACTGGCCGCGGCCTGCGGTCGCGAGGCGACCATCGAGACGGTCGCGGGGTCGAGTGTCTTCTGTGAGATGACGGCGTGATGGAAGGACATCCCAGCCCATGAATCTGATGATCATCGCCATGTCGGCGATCGCCGGCGTCATTATCATAACTCGACTGCGTTTTCTGGACGTGCACGAGAAGGAGCCCTGGCGCGTCCTGGTCATGGTGACGATGGTGGGCGGCGCCTGGTCCATCGTCATCAGTGCCCTGATCTATGTGGTGTTGGAGATGGTCGGTGTCGGCGACCTCAGAAACATCCTCGGCGCTATGCTGGTCATCGGCCCGCTGGAGGAAGGCGCCAAGCTGCTGGCCATGCTGTCCTGTCTGCCCCTGTTCCGAAAACACATGAACGAGCCCGCGGACGGGGTCGTCTACATGACGTGCATCGCGCTGGGCTTTTCCCTCATCGAAAACTACTTCTATGCGACGTCGTCCGAGAATGCCGGGAGCCTGCTGGCGCTGCGGTTGATCACCGCCACGCCGGCCCACATCCTCTTCAGTTTTCCCATGGGACTCGCGCTCTATGCTCGCGGCAGGGAGGGAGCGCGAGACGGACTGTTGCTCCGCGCCTTCGTTTACGCCATGCTGGCGCATGGACTCTGGGATGCACTGGCCTTCGGCGGTCTTTCCCTGGTCGTCTTTTTCTTTCTGCTGTGGATGGGAGTCCACTTTTTCGGTGCGGTCATGTCCTATGCCGCGTGCGTGTCGCCGTTCCGCGAGCCGTTGGCGGATTTTCTCGCCGGTTCGCCAGAACCGAAACACGTCCTCGGGCTCCGATGTCTTCTCTGCGGAGAACGCGACAAGACATCCGGCGTATGGCGTCACGGCCGGGTCCGGATTCAGCGCTGCGACCACTGCGGCGCCTACGTTTCGAGTTGGGACGGACTTTTCTATCTGATCCGTCACTTCGGTGGCTGGTACGGCAAGCTTGACGTGTTGCCGGCCGAGGGACGGGAAGGCGAGGACCTTTCGACGATCCACGCCGGAAATATAGCGTCGCGCCGACGTCACCTGGCGGCGTTCCGACTCGAGGAACTGACCCCGGTCCTCGAAGAGCTTGGCGAACAGTCCGTCGCGAAAGTTGAAAAAGCCTGGTGGTTCCCGGGCCGTGTCTCCTGAATCGAACCTTCGCGACCCGGTTTCGTATGATCATTCGATCCGCATCGAGCGGTGTTCAAACGTCTTGAGTTATGGAGGGTAACCATGGAATTCTTAATTCTCGTCCCGATTCTCCTCATTTTCTTCGCCGGTATTCGCATTATTCGACCGACCCACCGCGGACTTGTGGAGCGATTGGGCAAGTACAACCGTTTCGCCACCCCCGGCTTCAACTGGATCATCCCGCTCATCGACCGCATGGTCATAGTCAACGTGACCGAGCAGATGGTCGACGCCCAGCCCCAGGAGATCATCACCTTCGACAACCTCAATGCGCGGGTGGACGCCCAGGTCTACTTCAAGGTGATGAATGACGAGGATAGCGTTAAGAGCTCCCAGTACAACGTCAACGACTACCAGTGGCAGGTCGTCAACCTGGCCCGTACCACGTTGCGTAACATCATCGGCACGCTCACGCTCAAGTCGGCCAACAGCGAACGCGACAAGATCAACGGCGAGTTGCTGACGACCCTGAGCAAGGAGACAAAAAACTGGGGTATGGAGATCGTCCGCACCGAATTGAAGGAGATCGATCCGCCCCAGGACGTGCAGTCCACCATGAACAAGGTCGTCAAGGCGGAGAACGAGAAGATCGCCGCCCTGGACTACGCCAATGCCGTGGAGCGTCAGGCCGACGGTGAGAAGCGGTCCGAGATCAAGAAGGCCGAAGGTGTCAAGCAGGGCAAGATCCTGGAGGCGGAAGGCGAGGCTGAGGCTATCCGGCTGGTGAACGAGGCCGCCAACAAGTACTTCATCGGCAACGCCCAGCTGCTGCGCAAACTCGAAGCTCTGGAAACAGCCTTGGCCGACAACGCCAAGATCGTGATCCCCTCGGGTTCGGACCTGGTCAACGTGATCGGGGAGATGGCCGGAGTGCTGCCTCTGGATCGGAGCAAATAGACCCTTCGAGTCGAGTTTGAACAGGGTGTTTTGCGGGGTGGCCGACGGGCTGCCCCGCTTGCGTAAGCACATGGCGGAGAATGGAGTAAGCACCAATCAGTAAAGAAGTTGCAAACAAGTGCAATTCACCCATAATAGGTGCGGCGAATAGGGAATGGTTAAAGTAGGAAAAAAACCTGTCAAAAGTTTGACAAACAGGTAAGCAAAGACCATATCCCCAGGAATGTGGTGCGACTCTGCCCGTGGTGAACGCTATCGGAGGACCGGAATGGCCGAATCGAAGATCGACAGACTTCTCAACGAGCGGGAGCGTCTGTACCTCGGCGGCGGTGAAGCCCGCATCGAAAAACATCATGCTTCGGGCAAGCTCACAGCCCGTGAGCGCCTGGCGCTGCTCCTGGACGAGGAGACCTTCCAGGAAACGCATTTATTCATGCGGCATCGCTGTAGACATTTCGGAATGGGCGACAAGGAATTCCCCGGCGAGGGCGTGGTGACGGGTTGCGGCCTGGTCGACGGCCGTCCAATCTACGTGGCCAGCCAGGACTTCACCGTGGCCGGCGGCGCAGTGGGCGAGGCCACGGCCCACAAGATTCAGGCGGCCATGGACGACGCCCTGAAGACCGGCGACCCCTTCGTCTTCATCAACGACAGCGGCGGCGCGCGCATCCAGGAGGGCGTGGACTCCCTGGCCGGCTACGGCGGCATCTTCTACCGCAACGTGCTGCTGTCGGGTGTGGTGCCCCAGATCAGCATCATTGCCGGTCCCTGCGCAGGCGGCGCGGCGTATTCGCCGGCCCTGACCGACTTCATCATCCAGGTGCGCAGCGAAGGTCAGATGTTCATCACCGGTCCCTCGATCATCAAGCAGGTCACCGGGGAGGACGTTACGGCCGAGGATCTTGGCGGCGTCTACAGCCACACCCATTATTCCGGTGTCGTGCATTTCGAAGCCGATGACGGTCCGCACGCCATGGAAATCGCGCAGCGCCTGCTCTCGTTCCTGCCCAGCAACAACACGGACGAGCCGCCGGTCTACCCCGAGATGCAAGAAGAAGCCGTGGGCCCGGTGGAGGAACTCAACGACTGTGTCCCCGAGGATTCGCGACAGCCGTACGACATGCACCGGATCATCCAGCTCACCGTGGACAACGCGGACTTCATGGAGGTCCAGGAGCACTGGGCGCCCAACATCATCGTGGGCTTCGCGCGGATCGAGGGTGCGACCGTCGGCGTCGTGGCCAACAATCCCATGCACAAGGCGGGTGTGCTGGACATCGATTCGTCAGACAAGTCCGCCAAGTTCATCCGCTTCTGCAACGCCTTCAACATCCCGTTGCTGACCTTTGTGGACGTGCCCGGCTTCCTGCCCGGCGTGCAGCAGGAGTACGGCGGTATCATCCGCCACGGCGCCAAGATGCTTTTCGCCTACGGTTCGGCGACCGTGCCCAAGATCACCATCATCGTGCGCAAGGCCTACGGCGGAGCCTACCTGGCCATGTGCGGCAAGGACATGGGCGCCGACCGCTGCAGCGCCTGGCCCAGCGCCGAGATCGCCGTGATGGGCGCCGAGGGCGCCGTCAACCTGCTTTACCGGCGCGAAATCGCTGGAGCCGACGATCCCGATGCGGAGCGGGCCAGGCGAATCCAGGAATACACCGAGACTTTTGCCAATCCCTACGTGGCGGCGGGGCGGGGCATGCTGGACGACATCATCGAGCCTGCCGAGACTCGGGTCTATGTGGCCCAGTCGCTGCAGCTGCTCAAGGCCAAGCGCGAGATCAGGCCGCAGAAGAAGCACGGCCTCATTCCCTTGTAGGAACGGATCAGGATGAGTAGCCAGGAAACCCTGTCGCAAAACATACCGCTCGCGCTGGTGGGTCTGCTGATCGTCTTTACGGTACAGTTGATCATCGCGACGGCCATCTATCTGGTGCGCCAGTTCGATGAGAAGTGGCGCCATCAGGAGAAGCGGCGCAACGCCGAGGTCCTCGACCGTGAACCGACGATCGACGCCCTCACGGTGGTGCTGATCGCCGCCGCCGCGGCCACGGTGCTGCGGGGACGTCATCGCATTCGAAGTATCCGGCGGCTCATGCCCGCCGATCATCGTCGCAGTCCGTGGACGGCCCAGGGCCGGGCGGTGCTGCAGGGATCGCATGTCATCGGCCGGAAGACCGACAAACGCGGCGGCAAACGATAGCTCCGCTCAGGCGGGCCAAGGAGACGGTATGAAGCTCAAGATCACGGTGCACGGCGTGGCCTACGAGGTCGACGTGGAAGTCCTCGACGCCAAGCGGGACGAATTCGGTCCCACCGGGGCCCTGCCCAGTCTGGGGTCGCACGGGACGACCCATCACGCGCCACCGTCCCCGTCCAAGTCGGCTCCCGCACCCGCACAAGCGGCCGGGCCCGCAGCACCGCCCCCGTCGTCCGGGAGCGGCGTCGTATCTCCCATCGCGGGCACGATCGTCTCGATCAAGTGCAAGGCTGGCGAGACCGTCACCCAGGGGCAGGAACTCCTGGTCATGGAGGCCATGAAGATGAACACCTCGATCTCGGCGCCCGGGGCCGGGACAATCAAGCAGGTCCTCATCGCCGCCGGCGACAGCGTGCGCGAGAACCAGCAACTCATCGAGTTCGCGTAGCCATGGAAGTGATCTGGGAATTCCTGCAGGTCGGCGCCATGGGCAACTTCACCATCGGCAACCTGGTGATGCTGATCGTGGGCTGTGTCTTCATCTACCTGGCGGTCACCAAGGACTACGAGCCGCTGCTGCTGGTGCCCATCGGCTTCGGCATGCTCGTGGGCAACATCCCCTTCTCGCCCGGCATGAACATCGGCGTTTACGAGGAGGGCAGCGTGCTGTCTATCCTCTACCAGGGCGTGAGCCAGGGTTGGTATCCGCCGCTGATCTTCCTCGGCATCGGAGCCATGACCGATTTCTCGTGCATGCTCTCGAACCCGCGGCTGATCCTCCTGGGCGCCGCGGCCCAGGCGGGCATCTTCATCACCTTCTTCGGTGCCCTGGCCATGGGCTTCGAGGTGAACCAGGCAGCCTCGATCGGTATCATCGGAGGCGCCGACGGCCCCACGGCCATATTCCTGTCGTCCCAACTGGCGCCCGAGTTCCTGGGCCCCATCGCCATTGCGGCCTACTCGTACATGGCGTTGGTGCCGGTGATCCAGCCGCCCATCATCAAGTTGCTCACCACGCGCAAGGAACGCCTGATCCGGATGAAGCCGTCGCGGCCTGTGAGCAAGCGCTTGCGCATCGTTTTCCCGATCATGGCCTTCCTGTTGTCGGCGATGATCGCTCCCGGCGCCATCACGCTGCTGGGCATGCTTTTCTTCGGCAATCTGCTCAAGGAGAGCGGCGTGACCGAACGCCTGGCCAAGACGGCCCGTAACGCCCTGATCGACATCATCACCATCCTGTTGGGATTCAGCGTCGGCACGTCGACCGACGCCTCGGTCTTCCTGACACCGGCCTCGATCAAGATCTTCGTGTTGGGCGCGGGCTCGTTCGCGATCGCCACCGCGGCGGGCATCCTCTTCGCCAAGGCCATGAACCTGGTCTACAAGGACAAGATCAACCCCATCATCGGAGCCGCCGGCGTATCGGCGGTGCCCGATTCCGCGCGTGTGTGCCAGATGGTCGGCGCCCGCGAGGATCCCCAGAACTTCCTGATCATGCATGCCATGGCGCCCAATGTGGCTGGGGTGATCGGATCGGCTGTGGCGGCGGGGGTGTTTTTGTCGAGTTTGGTGAAGTGACAGCGTTTCCTCTCGTGGGTTCGTCGAGTCTTGTATTTCTCCTTCCAAGCGTCCAGACCTTGTGTACGTTGGCTTTCTGGGCCCCGATCCTGCACATTTTCTCTGCTGGCAGTCTCCCAACGATCCGTCCCCGACTACTGGCCTCCGAGCGCAAAACTGAGGCGGTCGGTGATCGGGTCGACCGGATCGGCCGGCGCAACTTTGCAGCTGCTTTAGGACGCGCGCGAGATGATGGGGCGGCCGGAGGACGAGGCCAACGACGACAAGCCGCAGGCCGCGGTTCGGCAGGCCGCCGCCCTCTGTTGGGGCTTGCTGCTGGTGCCGATCTATGAGTGCTTGTCGTTGTTGTGCCCCAGGTGCGGCGAGCCTATGCGGATCATCGCGTTTGTGCTCGATCCGCCGGTGATCGAACGGATCCTCACGCACATCGGCCAACCGACTGCACCGCCGATGATTCTACCGGCACGATCGCCGCCGCAGGCCGAAACCGACTTCGACCAGGTGGCCGGTTCCGTTGAATGGCCGGAGATGGATCAGACGGCTGGGGACGATAGCACCTGGGACTGAATTCCGAAGCAGATGAATGTCCGGGCAGTGAGCGCGGGGGATTGATGTGCGCGACTGTTTGGTGGTAGAATTGGTCGCGTGATTCGGAAGATTGGTTGTGAGGGGGGGACTATGCGGTTGGATTTCCTGTCCCCACCTTCTGGTACTGACCTCAATCGGTGTAAATGGGTACACGTGTACCCGGTGCACCTTTTTTATTCCATGCCTTTCGAAAGGAATATCCATGCGTTTGTTTTTGATCGTCTTGATGAGTCTGGTTTTAGCTGTCCCGTTGATGGCCCAGGACAACAACGAATATCCGCAGTCGGGTCTGGAGTTCGGGTTGCCGCAAAACATCGGGATTGATCATTTTGGACCTGAACAGGTCAACGGTTACGATTTTTCCTGGACCCGGCGCATGTCCGAAACCTGGGGTTGGAGAATCGGCATGAGTCTCGGAGGTTCAAAAACCGACAGCAATGAGGCTACGGAGTACCAAGAAGACGGCAGAGTCGAATTCACCAACAGCGAAGCCTTGCTCATGGTCTTGAAATATCAGCAGATTTTCAAAACAAAGCCTCGCCAAGGCATGTCTTTTCTCTTTGGAGTTGGAACAGTCCTGAGTTACAGCACCAGCTCCTATTCTCGATTGAGGAATGGGGATGAACTTTCCGTTCTACTCACCAGATTCAGCAGAACCACCTTTGGCGGCGGAGTAGCATGGGACATGGGGATCGAATGGAGAGCTTCCGAATTATTTTCGGTGAGTGCGAGATATGAATGGGACCTGACCTATTCAGAATCAGACCGAGCAGAAGTCTCGTACGTCGATGGCGAACTCTATTCCCGACGCGCCGATGACGAATATCGATACGGCCTCCAGAATTCAAACGAAGTCGACCTCCTGGTCACCTTCTGGTACTAGATCTCGTGGCGGTGTCTCCGGGTTCGCGTGTACCATGTACACCTCACCCTGATTTAGCAGTCCCTTCTGAATATTCGTCCGCCCTGATACTAAAAGTTTTATGAGGTCGGGCGAACTTATCACGGGTCAGCGGTGCGGGTGCGCTTCCCGGCGATCAATTCCAGTTCGACGGTGTAAACTGGGTGCCCGCCTCGGTGTCGATCAGAGAGTTTGGTCGAGCCATCTATACGACCAGTCTGGTTTCGTCGGATGTACAGAGTTGGGGAGAAGTGAAAACAGGTTTCCGGTGATCTGAGGTGGAGCCTATTCCTTGGACAGCTCTGCGGCCAGTTTTAGGTGGATTCCCTGCGCTTGATCATGCCGCCATTCTCCGAATATCGACCTTCACCGGTGTGCTGTCGTCAGCGAACAGCGAGTGTGGCTGCCCCTCGTTTGTTTGTCCCGGCAATCGGACTTACTTTGTCTTTCTCGAATCGGGATCGGATATCGGAGGCCCCCCATGAACTGGATCGATTGGATCGGATACGCGGGCTCGGTGCTGGTGGCCGTGTCCCTGATGATGAGCGCGATCGTGCGCCTGCGGGTGCTCAATCTCGCCGGCGCCCTGCTCTTCACCGCATACGGCGCGCTGGTCGGCGCCATGCCCGTGCTGGTGGTCAACGGCCTGATCGTGGTCGTGAACGTGGTCTTTCTCGTGAGACTGGCGCGCACGCGAAACGACTTCTTCGAACTGGTGCCCATGCACGATCCCGGTAATCCCTATCTGCGGCGGTTTCTGGAGTTTCATGAAGACGATATACGAAGCCTCTTTCCCCACTTCGACATCGACGCTCTCGAAGCGCCCGTCGTCGTCTTCATCCTGCGGGACCTGATGCCCGCCGGACTGGTCGTCTGCGCACCCGACGGGAACAATACCCTGCGCGTGGAGCTCGATTACGTGCTCCCGGCCTATCGCGACTTCAAGTGTGCCCGCTGGTTTTATGATGAGTGGGGGCCCAGGCTGGCCGCTCTCGGCTTCGACCGCTTCATGGCCCGCACCGGCGCCGGTGTACACCGGACCTATCTGCAACGTATGGGCTACGAGGCGATCCCC
Source organism: bacterium (assembly GCA_030635025.1). GTDB lineage: Bacteria > Krumholzibacteriota > Krumholzibacteriia > LZORAL124-64-63 > LZORAL124-64-63 > JAHIYU01. The sequence goes on along the minus strand of DAOVZQ010000006.1, from coordinate 3,518 downwards.
GAAATGGGCGACGGCTGGTACACGCGCCCGACCACGATCGCGGTCTGAATCTTCCCTGCAGCACACAGAAAAAGCGGGAGCGCGTTTGCGCTCCCGCCTCTATCTCCAACGTCGGACAGGGCTAGAAGCCCACTGTCATGCCGGCGCTGTAGTAGGTGATCGATCCGTCCTGATCGCCGTAAACGTAAGGCTGATTATCCGTCAGATCCATATAGGTGACGGAAGTGTAAAGCCTTGCATCCGTGTCGACCTGGAAGGAGACACCATATGTCAGCTCAAACAACGCAAAGTCGAGGTCGCTGTACTCATTCACCATCGAGTAGTCGAGATCCTGGTTGGGCACCGTCTCGTCAGCTTCGAGCACGCCGAACGACGTGAACGAACCCTCGGACTTGGTGTAAGCCCCATCCATGTAGAAATTGAACTTCTCGGAGGCGTTCAGTATGGCGTTGAAGAACACCACGTTGAACTCGGACGTGTAATCGCTCATGGTCTCAGCGGAGTCAAAATGGTCGAGGTCCGAACCGGACCCGTCAATGTGGCCCGCTCAGCCACCGAACAGTGGCGGGCACAACTTGGCGTTGCTCTCGACACTGTTGAACGAATACCCGAGTGTAAGCATCAGCTTGTCGTTGGGTGCGACCCAGAGGTTCGCGCCCGGGGAGAGGATCGTGCGCTCGAACTCGTACGAGTTCAGCTCGTCGTTCAACTCCGAAGCGATGTTCACGTAGCCACTGAGCGACATGCGGGACGACACCTGATAGGAGCCGCGCGCCGCCACCTTGTGTGACTTGTTCGGCAGGGCGGTGCCGTTGCCGAAGCGTTCACGCTGGAAGTAGAAGACGTTCGAGTTGCCATCAAGGGTGTGTGATTCACCGTTCATGGCTTCCTCGCACATGGCCGTGGGGTTCATGTACTGGTTGCTGACCGACGTGTACGTGTAGGACAGCTTGCCGTTGCCCTTGCGGCCGAAGCGCTTGTTCAGGGTGGCCCTGAAGCGATCGGTCGTGGTCTCGTTGGCATAAGGCGTCGACGGAACCATGACGTTCACACCGGACGCGTCGTCCAGGTAGTACGTCGTTTGGGTCTGGGCCATGGCGGCCCGGTCGATCACCTTGTGACGCCAGCTGAGACCCAGCGACGACTTACCCATCTTGCGGCGCAGGGTCAGGTCCGTCTGGAGGACGTCGCGGTTGGCCGCGGACACCCTGGTCCAGTCGAAGTCCTGGCCGCCGCCCGGACGTCCTTCGCGATACGGGTCCAGATCGACGAACGCATCGTCGGCCTTGATCTCGTAGGCGAGTACGCGAGCGGTTAGACGGGTCTTTTTGTCGATACGAGCCAGCCAGCCCGCGGCGAAAGCGTCGAAGTCGCTCGAAAGCGCATTACCGACGTTATCGGTGCGGCTGTGGCTGTACGTACCCCGCATGGTGTTCTTGGCGTTGACGTCGAGGTTCAGGCCGAACTCATGGGCCCGCTTCTCGGTCGTGGGGCCCACTGCGTAGGGCATGACCACGTCTTCGAACAGCAGTCGGGAGCCGAACTCCACGTTGTAGTTACTCACCGCGCCGGAAACAGGATCCGTCCAGGTCCCGCCTCTGACGGGGTGCTGGGCGCGGGTCCATTGCCGGGTTCCGCCTTCGGTGAAGTCCGTGTAGTCCTGAGCCTTGAACTCGTAGTTGAAGGTCAACTTGCCCATGGTGCCCTCGGCGCCGGCCCGCAGGGTGCGGGTCTGCTCGTCGATCATGCGTCGGTTGCCTTCAACGTGGCAGGTGGCGCAGTGATCGAGGGTGAGGGTCTGCTTCCAGCCGCTCTTGTGCTGGTCGTCGAACCGGATGTAGAGCTTGCCGTTCTCGACGGAAGCCAGGTCGTATTCCAGTTCGGCGCTGGTCTTTTCGTAGTTCAACCAGTAGCGGCCCATGGGGTCCATGTCGTGGCTGTAGATCTGCTTGCCGCCGGCGGTGCCGTCGGCGTTGGCCTCGCGGCCGTCCAGGTTCTGCAGCCGGTCATGGTCAAGATGATGGATGAACGAAAGGTAGTCGAAGCTCGCAGAGAGCCGGCTTTCCGGGTTCACACTGATCCCGAAAGCCTTGGTGTCCTTGTCACGGAGGAATCCGTAGACGTCGAACAAGGTGTTGTCGGTGGCGCCGCTCAGGGTGAACCAGGAGTGAGCCTGGAACTTACCCTCATTGGAGTCACTGAAATATTCTCCCACCTTGTCGAAGGCACCCGTTTGCTCAAGGTAATGAGCCCCGACATAGGATTTGCCCTCTACCACGGGCGTACCCTCGTCAGCCATCGCGACGGCAGACACGGCCAGAAGGCCGGCTACCGCGAGACAGATTGGGATGCGTCGCAATTTCATGGTCACCTCATCGGTTCGGTCCTGCCAGGCAGGCCGTTAGCGATTCAGAGCCCGGCCCTGTCCCGGAATGGACTGGGAGGGCAGATCCGTGCCGTGAATCGACATGTGGCACTGGGAACACTTCGTCATCATGACCTGCTTCATCGAGTCCGTATGCGACGATCCGCTCCAACCTTCGTAGACGTCGGAACCATCTACGTAGTTTTCGGAAGGAATGTCGTAATCCCCGTCGTAGGACATCAGCGCCGAATGGAAGTGGGGCTGGTGACACTGCAGACAAAGGAAGGGCTCGTTCTGGCGCAGCAGGTTGTTGGCAACCGTGCCGTGCGGGTCGTGGCAGATCATGCAGTCTTCTTCGACAGGTGAATGCTCGAAGATGAAGGGACCCCTGTGCTGAGCGTGGCATTCGAGGCAAAGCTCGCGGCTGCTCTCGCCCGCCATGAGGCCGGTATAGCCCTCACCGTGGACGTTGTGACAGTCGGAGCACGCCATGAAGTGCTCGTTTACAGGGTGATGACTGGGAAGGCTCAGCTTGCCGCGGTAGTCCTGGTGACAGCTCAGGCAGAGCTCGGTCTGCTCCTTGACGAGCAGGGTGCCGCCATGAATGCCATGACAGCTCACGCAGGAAAGGTCCGCATCGGCATGGATGCCCATGTGCCAGTCAACGGTTACTCCGGTTTTGTGACATGCGAGGCAGGCCTCGTTGGCCATGGCGCCCATCTCGGAAGACGGAACCATGATCATCTCGGGATCCTCGTTGTCGACGTGCTTCTCGCCGGGGCCGTGACAGGTCTCACAGCCGGTTACGTCGGTCGGGTACTGGTAGTCGGCGAGCCGACCGTGGAGGGAATTGGCCATGGCCGCCCCGACTTCGTCGTGGCATTCCAGGCATGTTTCCGTTCCCACGTATCCAGCACCGGCCCACGCTACTGTGGCGGCCAGAAAAATGGCCATTCCCAGCAGCGAGGGTACGCGTCTGTTTCTGGGAATGGTACAGCGGTTCATCATCTCACCTCTTTGCGGGTGTGGAATGAAACCCCTCAGGGTTGTCGAGCTTGAATTACGGAAAGCACCGTGACAGTTCAGTGACATTTCCGTTTGCGGATTAGGCTCCTCCTTTCCTCATTCACTTCTTCTCCTAAAGAAATGCCGG
>DAOVZQ010000022.1 GCA_030635025.1 bacterium | reverse complement strand
CATGCGCGGCGAGAAGACGATCGCCACACTCGACCTCTACGACTACCTCCTGTCGGGCCAACGCACGGGTGACGCCCTGTTGCACGAGGGCGACACGGTCTTCGTGCCGCCGCGCGGCGCCGCCGTTCACGTCACCGGCGAAGTGCGACGTCCCCTGACCTTCGAAATGAAGGCGGAAGAAGGTGTCCGCGACCTGATCCGCTACGCCGGCGGCTTCACGGCAGAGGCCAAAACCGATCAGGTCCACGTCTCGCGCATCGTGCCGCCGCAGGAGCGCCTCCCCGAACAGCCCGACCGCGTGTTCGAGGATCTCGACCTGCGCCTGAAGATGCTGCACCTCCTGCGCGACGGCGACGTGGTGCGCGTCGATCGCATCGACGATCGCCTGGAGAGTTGGATCGAGGTCCAGGGCAACGTTAAGCAGCCCGGCCGTTACCAGTACCGCGAGGGCGTGACCGTCGCCGAACTCGTGAAGCAGGCCGGCGGCCTCTGGTCGGACACCCTGACCGAACGCGCCATCATCGACCGCACAGAATCCGATCAGACACGCACTGCCGTCGACTTCGACCTGGGCGCCGCCCTCGACGGCTCGGCGCCGGTCTCCCTGCGCCCCATGGACGTGATGCGCATCTTCTCCCGCTGGGACGTGCAGGATCGATACGACGTGGCCATAAGCGGAGCCGTGCGCGAACCCGGCACCTTCGAGTGGCGCGAAAACATGACCCTGCGCGACGTGATCCTGAAGGCGGGCGGTCTCAAGGAATCGGCCGACCTGCTTCGCGCCGAAGTGTCCCGCGTACTCCGCTCCGCCGTCGAAAGCCGCGAGACGGGCGCGCCGCCGGCCCGCACCGTCGATGTGATCACCGTCCAGCTGGGCGACGACTGGCTGTCCAGCGGCGGACACTTCGCCCTGGAACCTCATGATCGCGTGGCCATCCGTAGCCTGCCCTGGTGGGAACTGCCGCGCCAGGTGACCGTGCGCGGCGAAGTGCATTTCCCCGGCGTCTACACTCTTTCGCGCAACGACGAACGCCTCGCGGCGATCATCGCCCGCGCCGGCGGCCTCAAGCACACGGCCTACGCGCCCGGCACGCGCGTCGTGCGAGAAAAGGACGGCATCGGCAACGTGGCCATCGACCTCACGAAGGCCTTGTCGAAACCCGGCAGCGAGCACGACGCCATCCTCGACGACGGCGACGTGATCCTCGTCCCGCCAAGGCCCTACACCGTGAAGGTGGCCGGGGCGGTGGGCTTCCCGACGAGCATCATCTTCGAGCGGGGGAAGAGCCTGGGGGACTACGTATCGCGTGCCGGCGGATATGCGGACATGGCGGACAAGTGGAAGACGCATGTTGTGTATCCGAATGGAATGTCGAAGCAGATTCGGAAGATTTGGAGCGACCCTGAGGTTATGCCGGGGTCCACGATCGTGGTGCCGTTGAAGAGTCCGGATACGGGAGTGGGCAAGCTGGAGACACTGAAGGAGATCGCTAGTATTTTCGCTAGTGTGGCTACGGTTTGGTTGGTAATTGATAGGACGCAGTGATCGATGGAATCCAGAACGAATTCAAGTCCAACCGCCACGGAGCAAGTATGACGATCAGTACACTACTTCGTCCGTTGATTCTGAAACGATGGTTGCTTCTGTCATTCGTTTGTATCGGTGCGGCTTTAGGTGTGCTGCACGTATTCTTGGCCGATGATTATTACGAGGCAACGCTCACGATCCTGCCTGAGATTGGAGATGACAAGGCGTTTCTCCGCGGCGCCTTCGAACTGGCATCTCTCGCAGGCATCAATCTCAATGCTCGTTCTGACACGCCAATGATTTATCGGGATGTCCTTCTTGATCCTAGGCTAGTCAATTCTGTTCTCGATGCAGTCGTCGAAGATGAAACTACAGTTCTTGAGGTGCTCGATCACGTGGATGAAATACGGTCACGCCAGGAAGCGGTTCGCCAGATCTTGCGAATGGTGACGGTGGTGCGGGACGTTCGAACGAACATCGTCAAGTTGTCCGTTACCACACCGAACCCGGAATTGTCATCTACCATTGCGGACGCCATGCGGACAGAATTGGATGGTATGCTCCGAGAGATGCAGCGTGTGGAAGCTTTCGAAAGCCAGCGATTCCTCGATGTGCAGATAGAGCGTGCCAAAAAGAGATTGCGTGATGCCGAAGACCTACTGGTAGTGTTCCGTACCAAGAACCGTGAATACCAGCAGTCTCCCGAACTGTCCCGTCAGTACAAGCACCTCGAACGTGATGCCGATCTGCGCAATACGGTTCATCTAGAGCTTCTGAAGCAGTCGGAAATGATGTGGATCAAGGCCGCGGAAGATCTGACCCTGGTCAATGCCACCGGGGACGCTCATGTCTGGCTAGACCCTGTTTACCCCAAGCTCTCCCAGAGTCTCGCTCTCGGTGTTCTGTTCGGCTTGGCGGTCGCCATGATGTACGTGTACGGTCGGTATTCCGTGCTTCCCACTCTGCGCAGGGAACTCTGGCCGGACGGTTCCTGATCCATGATGTCCTCTACCGGCAACCGACCCCGGTTCCAGCTCGGCATCGTCGCTGTCGTCATCATCCAGGGTGCTGGCTATGTTGCCGCCCTGGGCTGGAATTTATTTCTGGCTCGGGGAGTGTCGGTCGAACTGTTCGGTCACTTCACCTTCTGCTATACGATCATGACTGTCCTGCAATTGGTGATCGGGATGGGCTGCGGTCAAACCATTGTCCGACACTTGTCCTCCGACAATGCTCGGAAGTATGGCCAAGGGCGCACGCTCCGGATGGCCATCGTAGTTCCATATCTTGTTTTTTTAGCGCTCATCCTTCTGGTCTGGGCTGTATCTCCGCCCTCGGGTGACGTCTTCCGTCACATCAACGCCGCCAATCTCGTTCATGTACTGATTGCAAGCCTTAGCCAATCGATCCTTGTGGTTGGCGCATCCTACTTGCAGGCCCGCAGACGCCCGGCGGTCGCAGTGGCGCTTAATCCGGCTTTGCCCTCTGTTCTCATGTTGATCGCTTTTGTCGTGATGCTCCACAGCAGTACGCCGGATATCGGCGACCTTCTCCGGGCCATGGCCTGGCTTTTCGCTGTACCTGCTTTCGGCGTGAGCGCATGGCTTATTTCGATTCGTGATCGAGGAGTCGGCGATCGAGAGGCCACCGGTGCACCCACCGTCGGCAAGCTTCTCGCGTTCGGTTCGAAAGCCATGTTGATCAGCCTCGTCTACATGGGCATCACAAACCTGGATAGGTTGATGCTGGGCTTCCTGACCGATCCGGGGGAGCTGGGGCTGTACGGAGTGGCCGCCAGGTTCGTCGGCATGATCTACCTGGTGGTCTATCTGCTTCCTCCACTGGTGGGGCCCATCTATGCCGCCAGCCTGCAAAACCGCACATCGATCGCTAAAAACGCCTATGAGGCGAGCACCGTCATCGTCACGACCGTGGTGCTGCTCATGGCCCTGGTTCTCGTCTTTGACGGACGAGAGCTCTTGGTCCTGTTCGCCGGGGAACGATACGGCGCAGCATCGGAGATCCTGATGGTTCTGACCTTGAGCATCTTTCTTGTCGCGGCAACGGGAAATAACGGACTCATGCTCCAAATGGGTGGTCGAGAGAATATCGAACTGATCATGAGCCTTGGCACGTTCGCGCTTAATCTCGTCCTCAATCTGGTGTTGATTCCGCGTCACGGCGGACTGGGTGCAGCCTACGCGACTGCTGCCAGCCTGCTAGTGTCCACTCTCGTGAAAACTCTGGTTTGTCACGGGATTTGGGGCGTGCGACCGGCCTTGATCGTTCGTCCGCGCCTCTGGCTCGGAGCCGTCGCCTTCGTCGCAGTTCAGCTGCTCTGGCGATCGACGACGGGTGAATCAAACCTGATCCGATTGATCCTCGCAGTGTGCGTCTATCTTATGCTCGTTCCATGGAGGGCGTTGATGGAAGCGGTGTCACACCTCGTGTCGAATTTGAACAACTCCGCAGAGGTGGTTCAGAAGTCGTGAGGACGTTCCACAAGACATGCAGTGACCCGGAGGCGGCCTATCGGAAGTACGAGCTGATGCACCAGGCGTCTCTTCAGTCGGACGCCTTCTCTTCACCTCGCCCAGTGAGTCTAGACGTGGCAGCGGGATCGATCGAGCTCGAGTGGATTTCCGACGTTCGCCCCGTCTCCGAAATACTGCCCGGAGCTAATCTGGAATGCGCCCTGGGCCTTTCTAAAACCATCGGTCGATCTCTCGGCGAACTCCACGACTCCTGGCAGATGATAAACGTCGAGGCCGTTCTGGATTTGCCAGGAATCACAGAGCCGGGCATTTTTGACAATCTCGGCCCAATCGATGAACAGGATCTGGTGCTCGGACACGGGGATTTCGGCCTAGGGAATATTCTAGGGCAAATAGACGATCCCTCACACGTTGTTATCATTGATCCCGAGCCGGCGCCCTTCCTGACACTTCCGACGGCGTTCCGGACGAGGCCGGAGTTGGACCTCGCACATTTCTGTAGTTGCCTGGAGGGCGTGTTTCCCGTCAGGTACTATCCCGTCCACCACTGGCGCGCACTCGGGAAGCTCAGGACCGAATTGATCGAGGCCTACGGGACCGCCCGGAGTGTCGACATCGACCATGGAGACGTGCACAGAGTTACCTTACGATTGGTAAGCGCGTTTGCGCACTGGCTCACTAGGCCAGAGCGGAAATTTTCGAATCGAATGCTTGGCAGATTCCTGGCCTTCAGGAGCCGGAATTCATAATCAGAACCGAGGGAGTGGCTGTGGACGATTACAGTTCGAGCCATACCGGCGACGGCCGGGGACGCATTTATGACGATCGATATGCTCGAGGTCATACTGGAGCCATGTGGACCATCGTCGAGAAACCTCTGCTCGAAAAAATCTTCGACGAGCATGGGGGAGGCAAGATTACCTGCCTGGACTTTGCCTGCGGGACCGGGCGGATAACGGAATTGTTGGCACCACGCTTCGGCTCGGTGGTTGGTGTAGATATTTCCGCCGACATGCTCGAAGAGGCTCGCGAGAAGGTCATCGATACGGAGTTCGTCCAAGGTAACCTGATTGCGGATCCCGGGCTTGTAGGCACATTCGATGTCGTGGCCTCGTTCCGGTTCTTTCCCAATGCCGAACCTGATTTGAGACGCACGGCGTTCACGGCTCTGTGTACGCATCTCAAGCCCGGCGGACTAATGATCGTCAACAACCACCAGAACGAGGCCAGCCTGTTGGGCAAGCTGCGGCGCCTTCGCCCCGGCAAGGTTCGTCCGTTTCTCGATCCCGAAGAAATCCCCAGCTTGATGGCTGATAATGGGCTCGAACTCGTGAAGCGAATCGGGTTCGGATTCATACCCGTGTGGAGGGAGTGGGGACTGTTGCCCGCCGCGACCCGGGCCAATTTCGAACGGCGGCGCATCACGGAAGGTGACGGAGCGAACAAGGCTCTAAACATCATTTACATAGCCAGGAAGATGACCCAAGAGTGATCGCGCTCCCAGCAGCTCGTGTTTTGGATTCTCGCTCGAAACGCGTGGTCAAGCAGATCGCACTTTTCCTGCTGCCGCTCACTGCTCTTAATCCAGGATTTAACTTCACTTTGGGGGACTTCTTCCTCCTGCTGGCCATTCTTTTGGCCCTAGATGATCTGGATGAATGGCCCAAGACATGCGGGTTGCTTTCTCTGGCTTCGGGCGCCAGCATACTGCTCGCTTCTCTTGCGGGATACTTCCTCGGGTATCGGGACGCGAGTATAGTAGACGCCCTCCAGGCCTGGATGATCTTTACGATTGTCTTGCCGGCAGGATGGGTTTTGGCCCACGGGTTGAGTGATCGACAGGTGTTCGTCCCAATCGTGGCGGCGGCTCTTGTCAACGCACTAGCAGTGGCTGCACAGATGATCACCCCCGCCGCTTACCTTCCGACTCAGACTCTTTACGGACTCGGAGAGTTTGGGCTGCGTCCGCTAGGTCTGACTGGTAATCCCAACGGGCTGGGGCTTCTGATGACCTGGGCTGTCCCTATGGCCGTTTACCTGGCCATGACTGCTCAGCGACGCACGACCCACGTGTTCTGGTCCGTCGCTACATTGCTCGTAGTGGCAGGTGGGATATTGAGCCTCTCGAAAATATCCATGGTCATGGTCGTTCTGGCGCTGGTGGCATCCCTCGTGGTGTACGATGGAAGACGAGGAGGTGTCGTCTATGGTTCCGTGCTCATTGGTCTCGCATTCGTTTGGAGATTCCGGGACGCCATGGAGTGGGTCGTGGGTTCGATTGGGTACCGACTGCAGACTTCGGCTAGCTTCGGGCAAAGGATGGATGGCGTGGTTGCTGCCTGGCGCGATCTGTCGGAGTGGGCCTGGATTGGATTGGGCGCGGGAGCCGATATCGTTTACGGTGACGGGACCGCCCATATCCACAACCAATGGGTAAGTCTGGCGGCTCAGTATGGAATTCCATCGGCCTTGCCGTTTCTGGCTATGGTAGTAATTCTTGTCATGGAGGGTGTTGTTGGGTGGCGTCACGTACGTTTACGTCCCTATGTTCTGGCCTTCCTGGTGACGCAGGTATCGTTACTCGTACATCCATTCTATCTGACACGAGCCCATCACCTGCCCACGGTGCTGCTACTTGCCGCGTTGGTCGCGAACAGACATGAGAGCGACTCAGAGCGATCGGCGGTGACGTGATGTGTGGGGTCGCCGGCATTCATTCCTCCCGTACTGATGGTCGAGACGCGATTCGCCGGATGACGGATTGCATGGCTCACCGGGGGCCGGATGGTGAGGGTGTTTGGAGCCGCGATGGCATGCATCTGGGGCATCGGCGTCTGGCCATCCTGGATCTGAGTTCAACAGGTGACCAACCGATGCTATCGGCGAACGGACGTTACGTTTGTGTTTTGAATGGCGAGATATACAACTATCTAGAACTCAAGGAAGAGCTCGTGGCGAAAGGAGTACGCACGCGAGGTACGTCGGATACGGAAGTTCTTCTTGAGCATTTCGTTCTGAGTGGTCGGGATGTTATTCCACGCTTGCGGGGGATGTTCGCACTGGCGATCTGGGATATCAAAGCCCAGGAATTGACCCTAGCCAGGGACCATTTCGGTAAGAAGCCACTTTATTACACTCAAGACAATGCCAGCGGCATGTATTTCGCGTCGGAACTGAACGCTCTTCGCCAGGTCGTGGACACGCAGCTCAATCCAACTCAACTGCCCTCTTTCTTCCATTTCGGCTACATCCCGGAACCGCAGACGATCTACGCTGGAGTCAAAGCTTTGCCTGCCGGTGCAATCGGAGTGTATGGCCCGGGTAGGAACCTGGAGGTCAGTCGCTATTGGACACCTCATGAACTCTTGAGCGAGGCCCCCTCGAGGTTCGGGGATCTCGATGAGCTGGAAGAACAATTGAAGAAAGCCGTAGCCCGGCGACTACATAGTGACGTGACGCTTGGTAGTTTTCTCAGCGGTGGCGTCGATTCGGCCCTGATCGCATCCATACTGACCGAAATGCGGCCCGGCGCGCCGACGGTCACGATCGGTTTCGACCAACCACAATGGGATGAGAGAGACGCCGCGGCTCACATGGCCCGCATGCTGGAAACCGACCACTGCGTCGAAGTCGTCGCGATGGATGATGCCGAAACTCTTTTTGATCAGTACATGACCTGCTACGACCAACCCTTCGCCGATTCAAGCGGAATACCCACTCTTGTGTTGGCCGAGACGGCGCGACGACATGTCTCTGTGGCTCTGGGCGGCGACGGCGGTGACGAGGTCTTTGGTGGCTATGATCGCTATCGTTGGTTCCGTAGCGTCAGGCGTTCTCTGTCTTTGCCGCGATCACTGCGTCGCCTAATGTCGAATATTCTACCGGTCGTGGCCGGAGATAAAGGACATCGCGTTGCCAGACTGCTGGATACTGAATCCCCCGCCGATGCATATCATATGTTGATGTCTGTCTGGCATGCAACGAGCCTGGGAGAACTGATCCTCAACGAGCCCGGTAAACCCGGCTTCGCGGGATTTGAGGAGGCGCCCGAGCACTTGGTCCGGGCGAATCCCCAGTTGATCGACATGATGAACTATCTACCCTTCGACATCCTGGTGAAGGTGGACCGGGCGACGATGAGGCATGGACTCGAAAGTCGGAGTCCTTTCCTGGACGTCGATTTCGTGACATGGGCCGCCCGGCTCGGGTTCCTGGACGCTCACGAAGGGGAGGGCAAGGCGGCTCTCGTTTCGCTGCTGCTCCGGCGGCACCCTGGATTCCGCGCCAACCAACCCAAACGGGGTTTCATGCTGCCCATTCCTAGGTGGCTGAAGGGACCGCTCAGGTCGAGGGTGCTTGCGGCCGCCGATGCGTCATTCTTGCGTCGACAGGGGTTGTTTAATGTGGAAGCCGTTGAGCGGGTCGTTCGGCGATTTTTCGCCTCTGACGACCAGCTTGCTTTTCCTATATGGTCCTTGCTGGTTTTTCAGGAGTGGTTCATGAGGGAACAGGGACGTGGGCTTCATGAGTGATGGCCCACTCCATATCGCCTATGTATTTCCGGGGTGTGTCGACGGGGCTGGAGGCTCCGAAGAGCAGGCGCTTGCCTTTATTCAGGCCAGCGATCCATGCCGCGTGGAGATTGAACTTGTTTTCCTAGGCAGGAATCCAACCTTCGAGAGGCGAGCCAAGGCTGTGCCGGGCTTGACGATTCGGGTGTTGCGACCCGAGGCCCGAAACGTCCTGGATCCACGGATGGCGGTCGACTATGCCCGCTTACTGAGGGAGCGTCGATACGACGCCGTTCATCTGTATGGATTGCGGCAGGAACTCGTGACGCGCCCGGTGAGTCGGCTGTCAGGAGTGAGGGTGGTGTCGGCGATCAGGGGCTCCGAAGCCCATCGTGGGCGGGGGCACTTCCTGTTGAATCGGGCAACGTCGGGATTCGTCGACCTGTGGATTTCTAATAGCCGGTTCACTGCGGATCTCTTCGCCTCTCGGGACAAGTTGCGCCGCGAGCGGATTGTTGTGGTGCCTAACGGCGTGCAGGTATCGCAATCGCTACCCCCGTACAACGAGACATTGCGCCGTTTGATTAATGTGGGGCGCAACGCTTTCCTCGTCGGCTGTGTCGCCAATCATCTACCTTTCAAGCGGCAGGAAGATCTGTTGGCTGCGATGGCCCGGATCGAAGGCGATCCATCGATGCATCTCGTTTTGATCGGTCGCACAACGAATTACACACTGCAGTTGCAGGCTCAAGCCGACCGACTCAACCTCACGAATCGACTCCACATACTAGGCTATCGCGACGATGTTCGGCGATTGCTCGCCGGGATGGATGTGTTGGCCCTAGTCTCACAACAGGAGGGTCTGCCGGCATCGTTGCTGGAGGGGATGGCTTGTGGCCTCCCGGTTGTAGCGACCATGATTGCCGGTGTGACTGAATTGGTCGTCGATGGTGAAACCGGAATCGGCGTGCCGACGGAGGATGTCGATGCCATTGCCCGCGCCTTGACGACCCTGCGTGACGATCAGGCCCTGCGTTTCCGTTTGGGGCGTGCCGGTTTCGAGCGGGCTCGGTCAGAGTTTTCAGTTGAGCGACTAGCCGAGCGGCTGATGTGTCTGTACGAGGATCTCGCCGGGACTGGGGGCGCCTGATGCGCATTTGCCACATAGTGGGCGATTCGAAGTTCGGCGGCGGCTCACGTATCGTGCTGCACCTCGCGAAGGCAGCTATCGATGCCGGCCACGAGGTGAGTGTTGTGGGAACGGACTCTCTCTTCGTTGCCAAGCTACAAGAGGCGGGCGCTCGACCGGTGATGCTCGTGAGAATCCCTCGCAGCATCAATCCTTGGGCCGACTTGGCTGCCCTGTTTCGACTGCATCGTCACTTCCGCCATGAGAGGTATGACCTTGTCCATACCCACACATCTAAGGCAGGAATGATCGGTCGGTTAGCGGCGAAAACAGCGGGCGTGCCTGCCGTGGTGCATACGGTTCACGGCTTTGCCTTTCACGAGCAATCTCGACCGGTCGTAGTCAACCTTGTGGCTTCGTTGGAGCGTCTCGCTGCTCACTGGTGTGATCGACTGGTGACCGTCAGTCATTTCCATCGCGATTGGGCTATCGCATTAGATATTGCCGCACCCACGAAAATCGTCGCAATTCCAAACGGAATCGCACCACCGAGCGAAGCTGAGACTACGGACCGCCGTGCAGTCCGTGAAGCCCTGGGTGTCGGCAGGGATGAACAGATGGTTCTGGCGATGGGTCGTCTCGCGACACAGAAAGGCATGGCGTATCTCATCGATGCTGCCGCACAGCTTCGTGATCATGAGCCGTCCCTACGGTTCTTCATAGCCGGAGATGGGCCTTTGCGCGAGGAGCTGGAATCCCGAATCATAACGCGGGGAGTGGAAGACAGTGTAAGAATGCTCGGATTCCGTGAGGATATCGAGGCTCTTTATCATGCGGCCGACATTGTGGCGCAGCCGAGTCTTTGGGAGGGATTATCGATATCCCTACTGGAGGCCATGGCCCGAGGTAAGCCCGTCGTCACTACAGACATAAACAGCAACCGGGAAGTGGCCGAGGAAAGCGGTGCGGCGCATCTCGTTCCCACCTGTGACAGTTCTGCCCTGGCCGAGATCCTTGGGCAGATGGCCGCCAATCCCAATGAATGTCAAGCGCAGGGTCATCGGGCCGTCGCAACGTATCGGGAGCGCTATACATTGGACCGAATGCAGGACGCCTATCTGAAACTCTATGAAGCTCTGATTATCGGACAGGAGGGCCAGTAATGACAGACACGAGCTGCATGTTGCGCGACGCGACAGAGGCTGATCTGTCATCCATAGTGAGCATCCACAAAGAGGCTTTCTCCGGCTTCTTTCTCAGCCATATGGGGCCACGCTTCTTGAGGATCTACTATGAACTAGTTCTCAACTTTGATGGTGGCATCCTGCTGATATCCGAAACCGAGGGTTGCGTAACAGGTTTTGTGGCTGGGTGTCAAGACCCGCACCACTTCTATACCTTCATGTGGTCCCAGAAGTTGAGGATGTTCGGGGCCGTCCTGCTAGGCATCATGCGGCGGCCGTCGTTGTTGTTAAAGGTGTTCCGAAATACGCGGCGCGTGGCTGCTCAAGATAGTAAGCTTCCGGAGGATGGGCTTTGCGAACTCACGTCGATCGGCGTAAACCCCGGAGCCACCGGTAAAGGAGAGGGCAAGGCACTCATGACGGCTTTTCTTGAAAGAGCAGGACGCGGAGGTGCCAAGACCGTTTCATTGACCACGGATGCCGACGATAATGAAGCCGTCAACACCT
>DAOVZQ010000074.1 GCA_030635025.1 bacterium | reverse complement strand
GTGTCGGGAACGCATCTGGACGGCGAACCAGTGACTTGGACTCAAGATGAGAACGCGGTATCAGTCAAGTGTCGCTTCCGCGGCGGGGGCGAGATCCTCACCTTCGAGATTTACCGACACGAACCTCGTGGAAACGACCGAGCCAACCTTGCCGGTGCTGCAGTCCCCCTTTCTTCCGGCGCCTCTCAAACTGCTGAGATCAAAAATGAAGAGGCCGATGGGTTCAGGGCTTACCGAATCCTGACGCTGGGAGGCGCGCCGTCGCCGGGTGAGTTTCCCGGGCGATTGAAAGGGGGCAAGGACGATCCGACTCTTAGCAATCTTGACAAGCGTATTCACCTGATAGATACCTTGGCGACCCTAGTGAAGGCGCGATGTGGAACGATCACCACACTGGCCCTGGAGAACGAACTTGCGGCCATCGTCGGAGTGGCGCCCAATCAACCTTCGGGGTCTTCGTCGGCGCAGACTCCCGATTCCCGCGACATCTACCGCACCTACGCCGAGGAACTGGCTTCGTGCCCTCTCCTTCTCGGCGGCAATGCAAATGATCGAGACATCCTCACAAGCTATTATGAACGTTGCCTGCGCCTGGCGAGCCAATACATAGCCTCCGAGTTCGACAACTCGCGACTGCTTCCCCAAGCGGCGCAACACGAGTTGGCAACACTCGTAGCCATCATACCTTTACTCGCTGTCACCGACGATGAATGGGCCGTTGAGTCTCTTGCGGCGTTTCCGGACTGGGCTCGCAGCCCGGGTTGCCTTCGGGCGATTGAGCGATTCGCTCTGGACGTTGAACGACCAAGAATAGCCATTCGCATGGCGAAGTCGCTTGCGGGCGAGTCTTGGGATGTCGCGCGGAGATGCCGATATCTTCGGAAGAAGGCCGACGATCTGATGGCTGCCCATCAGTATCTTCCAGCTCTGCGGTGCCTGGAGGCGGCCATCACAGACGCCAACGCAGCCGCAATCGGCGAAGCGGCCTTGTCGGCGTATCTGAAGATAGCCGCCTTGTACGAGCAACTGGGATATCCGCAGATGTCAGCCGAGTCCTTGGACGAGGGCATGGCTTTGCACCCGGGAACGCCTCGGTGGGGCCAGGCGGCAACGGCTCGGGTCAAGTATCTGTTCCGCGCCGGCCAATCCGACGATGTCCTCGAAAGCGTCTCTCGCTATGAAAAGGATCCGCGGTGCGAAGATGTGCGAGGCACACTGCTCTACATCGCATGGTTGGCGCACTGTCGTCGCGGCCGAACGGAAGAAACAGATCGGCTGGAGCAGGCCTTTCTGGAGGCCTACCCGAAGAGCCCCCGGGCGGCCAACATCCGCCAAGCTTCGGCGGGAAGGGTTGCGGCCGATGGCGAAGCGAAGACAGACGCCGTTGTCTCGCGGAGACGACCCAATATTGTCATGATCCTCGTAGACGCCCTACGCCCCGACCGATTGGGATGTTACGGATGCCAGAGGCTGACAACACCCAATATCGACGCACTGGCGAGCGAGGGCGTAGTCTTCGAGAACAGCCTCAGCGCCGCCAGTTGGACGCTTCCAGCCTGTATGTCGATGTTCACCGGCCTGATGCCGGCGGCGCATGGGGCTGTTGATCCCACCAGAGGACGACTGAACGCATCTATACCGACCCTCCCGAAAATGCTCCAGTCAATCGGATACTACTGCGTCGGCATAGCGTCAAGCTCGGCGCTCCGTGGTAAGTACGGGTTCGCCAGAGGCTTCGACATCTACGATGATTATTCGGTGTTGTTCGCCACGGAACTGAGGGCTACAGATGACATTCACGAGTTGTTCGGCGCCAGCGCCGTCGTGTCAGGCTGGGACACGCTGGGGCGCGCCCGCGAGTTGATTGGCCAAGCCAAGGGACAGGCCAAGCCGGTATTCCTCTTCGTACACCTGTATGATCCTCACGACAGCTATATTGCTCCAGCCCCCTACCGCGGGCGCGTTGCCGGGCGGGATTTCGGATCTTCGATCGGCAGAGGGGTTATGAAAATCGCAAACGCATCTCCCCCTCATCCCGATCTGGACCGACTGATGGCCTGCTACGACGAGGAGATCGCTTTCACGGATGAACTCGTCGGCAAACTCGTCACGGAGGTCGATAACGCATGGCCCGCCGAGGACACCTTGGTGCTGTTGGTCAGCGATCATGGTGAAGCGTTTGGCGAGCATGGCTGGATGCGGCACGGCAACAGCCCCTATCGCGAGGAAGTGTGGGTACCCATGATCTGGAGGTGGCGGAGTGTTCTTCCTGCCGGGCGCCGCGTGCAATCGACAGTCAGCACGCTCGATATCCCCGCCACGATCAGTGAACTGACACAACATCAGGCCTTCCCCCTTACACAGGGGCGATCGATCTGGCCGCTCTTGAAAGGCGCGCCGGGGGACAATGAACGGATCGTGTGCAGCCAGCGGGCTTTTCAACTGCGCATGCCGGGTCATCATCTGGCCGCCACGCGCGGCCGGCAACGGCTTCATGTCGCCTTCACTCATGCTCTTCCCAAGGACGCCTCAGAGTTCCGTCTGTATGACCTCGACCGCGATCCGACGGAGCAGCACGCGCAGTCGGCGGAAGGATCGCAGGTCGCAAAGCAACTGATGCGGCATGTTCAGGACGTGTGGCTTGAGAGCCTGGAGATTCGCGAGTACCTTCGAAATGAACGCACCGATCCACCGGCGGAGGCGGACGATCAGCAACGCCTTCGCCTTCGCAGTATGGGATATCTCCGCTAGATCACCGCAGAAGTTGACAAGAAGGAACAAGCATGTACGCTTCTGAGAATTGGGCAGGGTCGCTAAGGAGCCTTATGGCCTACATTGGTCCCGGGGGCGGCTTGGTGGTGGGCGGTTCGCTGCTGGCCATTATCACCTGTATATTCACTGTTATCGTCGTGGCCATTGCCCCCGTCGCAACTATCACGCGGCGGGTACTTCGAAGGCGGAAGCCGCGCGGGAGTTTTTCGCGGGTTGTCGTGCTCGGGCTGGACGGGGCTGACCCGAAAGTCATCCGACAACTTATCGATAAGGGCGTACTGCCTAATTTCGAGGAGCTGTCCCAGAGCGGGCACTTCTCCGATCTGAAGACGACGGCGCCCCCATTGTCGCCATCGGTGTGGTCGTCCTTTCAGACAGGCCGCGACGCCTCGCACCACGGAATCTTCGATTTCATCACCAGGGACCCGGCAAGTTACGCCCCTCGGCTCAGTTCCTATGAAACCGACGAGGGTAGTCGATGTTCGCAGGGCGGTCTCCTTCGACGGCTCTTCACGCGTCCGGCAATTCGTTTGCTGCGTAAGAGCGAGCCGTTCTGGCTCCGTTTGGGCCAACGCGGTCTGGATTCGACGGTGTTGCGTGTCCCGATCACCTTCCCTCCAGAGCGGTGCAACGGCCGCATTCTCTCGGGCATGTGCGTCCCTGACGTGCGTGGAAGCCAGGGAACCTATACCTTGTTGGCCGAGCACGATGGCCGCGTGTCCACAACCGCAGGCGAATACCGACGGTTGGACTTCCGCCGAGGCGAGGCGCGGACATGGATCGCCGGCCCGGCAACGGGGAAACGCGACAGGAAACCCGTGCGTGTTGCGGTCTGCGTGACGAAACGGTCGAACGCCGCTATCGTGCGTCTTCAGGGCCAGAAGACCACCCTGCGGCCAGGGCAGTCGAGCCCGTGGCTTCGAGTGCACTTTCGGACGGGGCTAACGACCGTCCACGGAATCGTGCGTTTCTATCTTATTTCGGTCGAGCCGCACGTTGTGCTGTACGCCACACCCGTTCATCTCGATCCGGAACGACCGGCCATGCCGGTCAGCCATCCAGCGGCGTTGTCGGCCTACATAGCCAAGAGCCTGGGACCGTTCGGGACGCTTGGGCTCATGGAGGATGCCGCAGCGATGAACGATGGGGCTCTGGATGAGCGGGGGTTCCTGACGCTGGCGGAGCAGTACTTCCAAGAGCGAAAGAAGATGCTCCTGAGAATGCTGGAACGCTCCCCGGACGATCTGCTGGTATGCGTCATCGACACCCCGGACCGTATACAGCACATGTTCTGGCGATACACCGAACCGGATCATCCAGCCTCACGAAGCGTCGAGGCGGCCGAGTTCGGTGATACCATCGAGCGGCACTACGTCGAGTTGGACCACCTCGTGGGGGAGTGCCGCCAGAAGCTCAGCGATAGCGCCCTGCTGCTGATCGTGTCCGACCACGGGTTCACGAGTTTCCGCCGCGGCGTGAATCTGAACGCTTGGCTGTGCAGGAACGGATACCTCACCCTCAAGCCGGGAGTTTCTCCCGGAACGGAATGGCTGCAAGGGGTGGATTGGTCGAAAACCCGCGCCTACGCTCTGGGTTTGGCCGGCGTGTTCATCAATCTGAGGGGACGGGAGGTCTGCGGCATCGTCACTCCGGGGGCTGAGACACGCGAACTTATCGAAGAACTTCGGACCGGCTTGACGAGCATCGTGGACGACGAACGAGACGGTGAACACCAGGCGCACGCTGTGCAGCCCATCCGACGGACCATCTGTCCCGAACAGGACATGACCGGCCCCTATCGCCAGGACGGACCGGATCTGATCGTTTGCTACGAGCGAGGATATCGTTGCTCCTGGGAGTGCGCACGGGGCATCGTCATGGACAGCATCATCTGCGAAAATACACGTCCCTGGAGTGGTGATCATTGCGTAGATCCGGATCTCGTTCCCGGTATCCTACTGGCCAATCATCCGTTACAATGCGAGCAGCCCAGCATCATGGATATCGCCCCGACGGTGACTGACGCCTTGGGGGTTAAGCCCGACTCGCGAATGCAGGGGCGCTCCCTGCTGAGAAACGGCGAGACTACAGCATGAATCGCAGCAGCAACCATCCTCGACTGGGCCGGCGCGACTTCCTCAAAGGAAGCATGGGATTCGCCGTGGCCGCGATGGCAAGCGCAGGATGCCGCTCGCATGGCAAGCACACGGGCCGGGCGGGTCGCGTGATCATCCTGTGCATCGACGGCATGGACTATGCCCTGACGCGGAAGTTCATGCTGGAAGGGCGACTGCCGAATTGCGCGGCCTTGAGCCGTGAAGGGAGTTTCGTGCCGATGACGACCTGTATGCCTCCGCTCAGCCCGGTGTGCTGGACATCGATGGCCACGGGGCTGAATCCCGGTGAGCATGGCGTGTACGACTTCCTTCGGCGTGATCCAGCGAAAGTACGGGAGGGCTTCCTCCCAGAAGATGGGGTAACGCGTTCGTCCAAATCATGGGCTGCTCGGATCTCGGGCGGCTCGGGCGAATCACGCGTGCTGCTGCGCCGGGGCGAGACGATCTGGGAGTCGCTTGCGAAAGCCGGATTCCCGGCCGTGGCCTACAAGATGCCTGGGAACTATCCCGTTCGGCCCAGCAAGGCGAAGGTGTTGTCCGGAATGGGAACCCCCGACCTCACCGGCACGTCCGGTTCCTACACGTATTTCAGCAGCGATCCGAATGATTGGCTGCTGGGCGGATCCGGCGGGCGGGTTGTTCGCGTGCGAGAAGAAGCGGGTGTGCTCGAACCTTTGGAACACGGCGTGGTGGATTTGGTGCTACTTGAAGGCGCGCCCGAGTCTCAGAACGCAGGGCAGCGCCATCGGCCGGTGTGTCTGGATGTCAGCATCGATCGAAACAGAAAGACCGCAGCCATTGTCGTGCAAGATCAGCACGTCGTTCTGCGGGAGGGCCAGTGGAGCGAATGGGTCCGACTGCACGTGCCGATGACGCCTCCGCTTCAAGACATGCACGGCGCGGTGCGGTTCTACCTCAAGGAGACCGGCGAGCACGTCAAGATCTTTGCCTCCCCGGTGAACCTGGCGCCCGGAACGCCTGGGATCGCCTCGGGCAATCTCGATGCCGAACTGGAGTCGGCCTACGGGCTTTATTACACCAAGGGCATGTCCGAACAGACCAAGGCGCTGTCGGCCGGCGTCCTGACGTTTGACGAGTACATCACTCAGTCGAACCTAGTCTTCGCCGAAAGAGCCGAAGCCATCGATCATCTTGTCCGGAACGTTGACAGGGGCTTGTTGTGCCTGTACGTGTCCTCCCTGGACCTCGACTGCCATGTTATGTGGCATCATTACGATCCGGAGCATCCCGCCCACCGGGTCGGTCATACCAGATACGCAGATTTCATTCCTGAACGATACGAGGATATGGACGGCGTCATTGGCCACGTGAGATCACAGATGCACCCGAAGGACCAACTCTACGTGATCAGCGATCACGGCTTTACATCCTTCCGGCGGCAGTTCAACCTTGTGCGATGGCTCGAATTGGAGGGCTACCTTGCCTATCAGTCCCGCCTGAAGAGACGCCTATCGACCTGGTACGACGGGATTGATTGGAGTCGAACGCGGGCCTACGGAATCGGGTTCGCGGGCCTGTGCATCAATCTGCGCGGGCGCGAGGCGAATGGGTGTGTGGGCGAACAGGAGCGTGAGGCCCTGATCGACGAAATCCACCAGAAGCTTCTGGACGTGCGGGATACTGACGGGTCTGCCGTGTTTGGCAACGTGTATCGAGCCTCCAAGATTTATCACGGCCAGGCGATCGCACAGGCGCCCGATATGATCCTGGGTTACGCCCGCGGCTACGGCCCGGCCAACGCCTCGGTCGAGGGCTCGTGGACCGAAACACTGTTAACCGACCGTCTCGATGGTTTCACGGGATCGCACTGCGTCGATTCCGAACTGGTCCCAGGCGTCTGTTTCTCCACACGCGAACTCACCGTCGAGACGGCCCGGTTGGAGGACATGGCCCCCACCGTACTCCTGGAATTCGCCCAGAACCGTCCGGCCCGCATGGCTGGGCGCCCACTGTACTAGAAGAGGCTGCAAACGATGAAGGCACGCATCAAGATGGATCCGCTCCTCCACGAGAGGGCCGCCGCACATGCCGCAGCGCTTGGCTATAGCTCTGTCGACGAATTCATCAGTCACCTGGTCGAGCGAGAACTGACGCATCAAGCGGATGCGAAGGACGATGACGCGGTCGCCGATCGTCTTCGAGGGCTCGGGTATCTTTCATGACCAACGCGGCAAACGACCTGATGAGCTTGGTGAATCGCATGGCTGCGGCCTGCGATCAGGTGGGCGAACGGATTCCCGGCGGCGCCTTCTTCGTGAATCGATGGGTAGAGTTGAGTTTGGTGGCCTTGGCGTATACCGGAGTACTCGTCGCCGCGATGAAGATCACGCGACTGAACGCGCCCATCCACAGGTGCGGACGCCAGATCACCGCGGCCGCCTACGAGATCCTGCTGTTTCGCCACAGCGTTCGTGCCGTCGTCACCGCCGAACTTCGCCTGCTGGGCTGGAACCTGCGGTGCACGCTATGCCTCC
The DNA here is from genome assembly GCA_030635025.1 of bacterium. Taxonomy (GTDB): domain Bacteria; phylum Krumholzibacteriota; class Krumholzibacteriia; order LZORAL124-64-63; family LZORAL124-64-63; genus JAHIYU01. The sequence goes on along the minus strand of DAOVZQ010000074.1, from coordinate 1,493 downwards.
TACCCGTACTGGCCTTGGGCTTCCTGGCTTTCCACATAATGTCAGGAAGCCTGAAGAACCGCTACGCATATCGTCCCATCGACATAGTGGAGCCGTTCGTGATCCAATTCTCCGGCCTTAACGCGAGGGCTCTGCACACCGCGAATGAGGCGGATGAGGCGGGTGACGGCGCCATCATGATTGACGCGATGGTCTGCAATGAGCAATTGAATACGGTCTGGGCTCAGGTCCACAGTGAAGTGCAGGGCATTCATGGATTCGGCTCTGAGATATCGTCGAGAGACGCCTGTCTGAACGTCGATTCCCTTGCACGCCCAGCGCAACCCAGGCAACGAGCGGGTGAACACTTCTATCGCATCTCTTACCCTGTCTCGGCTTGGTGGGGTGACCGCCACGGATGGATGTGGACCTTTGGTGTCCTATGCATCATCTGGGCGTGGCCGCTCAATAAGGCATGGAATGCCATTGACTGCTCACTCGCGCGGGCCTTTCGGATCCTCCGCCGTACCCGAGGACGCGAATCATGATCCCGAATCGATCCGAGCCCGGCCCTATCCATATCATCGTATCCGGCCTGCCCAGATCGGGAACATCAATGATGATGCAAATGCTCCAAGCCGGAGGAATGCCCCTCTTCACCGACGGCCAGCGGGAGGCCGATGCAAGCAATCCAAGAGGCTACTTCGAAACCGAGGCCGTCAAGCACACACAGGAAGATCACTCCTGGCTGGAAGCAGTCGACAATAGGCCCGTCAAGATGGTCTATCGGCTCTTGTACACCTTGCCGCTCGATCGTCAGTACCGCGTCGTGTTCATGAGACGCGACATGCAGGAAGTTATGGCCTCCCAATGCATCATGCTCAAACGACTTGGTCAATGGAAGGATGCCCACGACAACGTAGGGATGGAACGACTTTTTCGAGAAGAGCTAGCCACTGTGGATGCCTGGCTCGCCGCAAACCCATGCTTCAGGACCATCTACGTCGACTACGGGGAGTGCATTGCTGCTCCAGTTACGCAAAGTCGAAGGATCAACCGCTTTCTGGAAGGCGGTCTATGCCCGGCCGCCATGGCCTTGGCGGCCGATCCCTCCCTATACCGGTGCAGGAGTCTTCGATAACAGCCGGGAGATGGCCGAACCCACAATGGTCATGCTCAGCGAGGCCCGCCTCCATAGTACCGTCTTCCGCCGGGCGAATAGGAACCTTTCGATCCGTCGCAAACGCGACCAGACCGTACATGACCGCCACCGTCCGGCGACTCAGATTGCCGCGACGACGTTGATGACTTTCATTGGCCACACTTGCCCTTCTTGCAAGGCCACCTGGGAGTATCAATACGCCGCCCGACAAGGCGGCTTATACTGTGACCCCGGTGGGTCCGGATTGCCTGCCGAGGTGGGCCCATTTTGCTCGCCGATTACCAACCCAATCCCACATCGACTGGGCCGTCAAGCGCCTCGCCGAAATGAAGCCCCCCCCCCCAGCAACCCG
>DAOVZQ010000221.1 GCA_030635025.1 bacterium | reverse complement strand
CGAATTCCGGGGTGTTGTAGAACGGGTCACCGGTCACGGTTCCGTACCGCACACCAAGCACGAACCAGACGTCGTCATCGATGCCGACGGACACTTCACAGCCCACGAGAAACAACCCGCCGTAGGTATCCGACATGTCCTGCTCGCTGAAGAGGGTATAGCCGGTCAACAGGGTGATGTCGGTGTCCAGGGAGCCTGGGTCGAAGCGGAGTCCCGAATATTCAGACGACCCTTCCGAGCCGCCGACTTCTTTGGGCTCGTCGGATGTTTCGGCCAGCGGCAACTCCGGCCACATGAAGAGAAAGACGATCGATAAGGGTAGGATCAGTTCGGCCCAACGGAACGGCAGACGTCCGCAGATGGAGGGCTGTACAGGCATGATTGCTCCGCATCGTTTAAGTGACCGCGACACAATAGTGATCGAAAGTCAGGGGCGGTAGCAACCGGATATATTTTCATCTCCAGAGGAACATGGGTAGCGATACGGAATGACCGGCTGCTTTCAACGACGGGGGCACCTGCAAGTTCCGGGAAAACAGCGCCCCCGTCAACGACGAAGGCGCTGTCGCATCAACGCGGCCGGATCAACCGGTTGCGGCCAGACTCATCTGGACGTCGCCGCCAAAGCAGCTGCGATCCATGGGAAAGACGACCGCGTCCTTGATCGAATCGAGTCCCATCAGGAACTGCAGCAGTCGCGCCACACCCAGGCCGAAGCCCGCGCGCTCTACCGGATGCTCGGCGAAAAGCGCCAGATAGCCGCTGAAGGACGCCTCGATCCCGGCCTGATAACGCTCGCGCAGCTGGTCCTCCGACACCGTGGCGTCGTGTGCTGCACGGGCGGCCGCGAATTCGGCGGCGCGGTTCATCAGGTGGTCGTACATGGTCCCCTCGCGGAGCCGGCGCGTGAGGATCGCCACGTCGGGCTCCCGCAACGAACCGCCGAAGGATTCGCCCGAGAACGGCAGGATGTAGTCGACACATTCCACCACACGCTCGTCCCGGCGGTCGATCTTCATGTTGAAGAACTTGAGGCTCTCGGGGAAATGAGTGACATGAACCGGCAAGCCACCGCAGTACCTGTTCAGGGCGGCTTCGGCCTCACTGTCCAGGTCGTCACCGAAGGTCAGATCGAACCCCAACCGGCCGAGAATCTTCAGAGCCTCAACGTAGGTAAGACGCGGATGCTCGGCGTTGATGATCCGGTCGAGCCGCGTCACGTTCGCACCGCCGATCAGGTCGGCGTGCAGGCTCAGGGCGACGTCCTTCACCATCTCTTCCTGCAGGTCGCAAAGCTGATCGAGGGTCATGTCGCGGCATTCGATCTCGATGAGCTTGAACTCGGTAAGGTGCCGCTGGTCGATCTTCCACTCCTTGCGCAGGCTCTCCCCCTCGCAATACACGGCGTCGAGACCGCCGGCGACCATTTGCTCCAGATAGAGCTGACCCGTCTGACGCGGGAAGGCCAGGCCGCCGAAGTAGTCGAGACTGAACATGGAATCGACGATCTCGCAACTGCCTGTAGCCGCAGTCAACTCGGGCACGGGGATTTCCACGAAACCGCGCTCTGCCAGGATGCCCCTGACGCGATGGACGACGGCGTTGTGAATGTGCAGGCGATCGATCAGGGCGGGCGGCTCTGGCCGAGTCTGGTAAAGGGTGGAAAAACGGGGTTCGGTCGCGGATGGCGTGGAGTCGGACGCACGGTCGTGCATGGGACCCTCCTTCTGGCGCTCACTGACGCCAATTAAAGGTGGTGGTTGGGGCCGGGCGGGAACCCGGCCCGTCTTGAAGCGCACATTATGTCCCGGTGCATGACAAGTCAACGTTGAAACGCCGACTCAAACCTCGACGACGGAATTATCGGTACCGACAAAGGGTGTCGGCTCGTAACGATGGGCGTCCCAGTCGTTCTCCCAGGCGGTTCCGTCGATCAGGTAGCGGTAGCTGTAGGCCTGACCGATGGACAGATCGAGCGTGGTCTTGTATGTGCCGTCCTTCAAGCGCTGCATGGGCGTGGCCTGCTCGTCCCAGCCGTTGAACTCGCCCACCAGGTGAACGGCGTCGGCGCTGGGCGCGGCTTCGCCCGGCAGCCGGAACGTGACCTTTCCGATGGGCTTCGACTTCAGGTAGCGGATATCCGTGCTCATGGGTCCCTCCATTTCGCGGGGTCGGTTGGTGTTTCGTAGCGGGCAGTAAATACACGGACGCTCCCGGCGTCAAATGCGAAAACGATGAATAATCGTGATCAAGCGGCAAAGTTATTTCAGGCCGGTCAACTCCCCCTCGCCGTGCGGCCCGACGCCGTGCTAATCTCGGAGCAAATCTAACCGGGAGACTCCGATGAACCGCACAGTGTTGACGTGTTTTCTGATACTGGCCTCCGTGCCCGCTCAGGCCTCCGGCACGGTTTCCGCCGAACCACCGCTGCTGCACGGCAATATCCAGCTGGTCGAAAGCGTGCCCGTGGAGACCATGCTCGATCTGCCCGACGTCCCCGACGCCCGCGACGTCTGGCCCGACATGATCGCGAGCGCCCGCACGTCCCTGGATATCGAAGTCTTCTACGTGAGCGCCGACCCGGATCGGCCCGACGCCCTCGACACGGTACTCGCCGAGCTGGCCGCAGCCGCCGACCGGGGCGTCCGCATCCGACTGATCGCCGACAAGGGCTTCTACCGCACCTATCCCAAGTGGGTGGACGAGATCGGAGCGCTGCCCGGAGCCGAGGCGCGGCTCTTCAACGCCCGCGCCGCCTGGGGAGGCGTGCAGCACGCCAAGTTCTTCCTGATGGACGGCCGCACGGTTTTCGTAGGCAGCCAGAACTGGGATTATCGCGCCCTGGAGCATATCCACGAGTTGGGCGTGAGAATCGATGGGCCGGAACCCACACGAGCCGTCCAGGCCATATTTGAGTGGGACTGGGCGTTGTCCGGTGACGAAACACCTCCGGACACGACCGTATCGGCCGGTCCCTGGCGCCTGGCCACCCGGGGCCGCGGTGAGGTCTTCGTGAGTCTGGCCGCCAGCCCGCCCGCGGGACTGCCAAAGGGCATCCCCCACGACGAGCCCCTGCTGGTGGAATTGATCGACCGCGCCGAAAAAGAACTGCGGCTGCACCTGCTGTCCTACAATCCCAGCAGCCGAGGCGGGCACTACTACGAAACACTGGAAAACGCCCTGCGCCGAGCCGCCGCCAGGGGCGTGAATGTGCGCATCATCCTGTCGAATTGGAGCAAGCGCGAATACATGCAGCCGTATGTGAAGAGTCTGGCGGTGCTGAACAACATCGACGTGAAATTCACCAACATACCGCCCTGGTCGGGGGGCTTCGTGCCCTTCGGGCGTGTGGAGCACCCCAAGTACCTGGTCAAGGACGGCGACGAAGCCTGGCTGGGAACGTCCAACTGGGGATACAGCTATTTCCACACCTCGCGTAACCTGAGCTTCTTCATCGAGGGCGAGGCGGTGGCCGGCGACATGGTGCGCTTCTTCGACACGAGCTGGACCAGCCCCTACGCCGAAACCGTTGACCCCGGCACCGACTACGAGCCCCCGCAACGCGAGGAATGACCATGAAGGACCGTCTGGATAACCTATCCCGCGAGGAAATCGCAGCCTGGCTGGAGGATGCGGCCAAACTCTGGCTGGCCCACGATGGCCTGTGGTTCCAGTCCATCGACAAGAGACGGGGCATGGCTGAGGCCATGGAGCACGACACTAACGCCTGGGCCCGTTTTTCGCCCCTCGAAGCCAAGCGCATCATGAAACGACTGGGCATCGAGCCCGGCGGCGGCATCCCCGCCCTGATCCGCTGCCTGGACCATCGGCTCTACGCCCTGCTCAACAAGCAAGAGATTATCGAGCAGAGCGACACGCACTGCATCTTCCAGATGTCCGATTGCCGGGTGCAATCGGCGCGAGCCCGTCACGGCCTCGACGACTTCCCCTGCAAGGAAGTCGGGATCGTCGAATACAAAACCTTTGCCGGCACTGTCGATCCGCGCATTTCCGTCCAATGTCTGGGTTGCCCTCCGGACCCACACCCGGTAGATTGGTACTGTCGATGGGAATTCCGACTGGAAGAGTAGCGTTTCGTTGATCACGGAAAGGATTCCGTATGCCCAAACCGCCGCGCAGGCTGGAGAAGACCGACACCGCCCTGATGGTCATCGACATCCAGAGGCTCTTCGAGCCCCTGATCCATCAGATGGACATGGTGATCGCCAATTCGTCGCGGCTGATCCGCTTTGCCGACCGGCTCGACCTGCCGATCCTCCTGACCGAGCACTACTCCCAGAAGCTTGGCCCGACCGTCTCCGAACTGAGCGATCTCATCCCCCGCGTGGAGCCCATCGAGAAGATTTCCTTCTCCTGTGCCGGCGATCACCACTTCATGAGTCGGCTCAAGTCCACCCACCGCGAACAGGTCATCCTCTGCGGCATCGAATCTCATGTCTGCGTCTATCAGACGGCGCGCGACCTGCTCGAGGATGGATATCAGGTGGTCGTGGCAGCCGATGCCGTCTCGTCCCGCCAGGTCAGCAACCGCAACCTGGGTCTGGCGTACATGCGCGACATTGGCGTGCAGGTGATGACTTGCGAGATGATCTTTTTTGAAATGCTGAAGATTGCCCGGACCGACGACTTCAAGGCCGTGGCGAGCATCCTGAAGGAAAATCCCCACCCGGGGCGCAAGCTCCCCGAGGCGACCGTCCGCAAGGCCGGCGCCTGATCCCTAGATCCCGTATTTTTCGAGTCGGTAGATAAGGACGTGGCGAGGCACGCCGAGGTAGGCCGCCGTGCGCGTCTTGTTGCCGTCGTGCATCGCCAGGGCCCGTCGGATCACCTCCCGCTCCAGATCCGGCAATGACAGACCGTCGGGTGGCAACGGCCCCAGGGGAAGATCGCCCGTTGGCGGGACCGGGGATTCGCCGCAGCGCACGAGATCTTCGACATCCAGCTGATCGCGCCGGCGCAGAACGACCAGGCGCTGGTTGAGGTTCTTCAGCTCGCGCACGTTGCCCGGCCAGGCGCGACAAGACAGCTCGGCCAGCAGATCGGGAGCGCTCGGCAGTCGTTGACCCGCATGCAGCTCGGTGAAGTGGTCCCACAGCAGCGGGATATCGTCGAGCCGCTCTCGCAACGGTGGAACATGCAGGGGCATGACGTTGACACGGTAGAACAGATCCTCCCGGAAGCGCCCGTCCGTGATCGCCGCAGCCAAGTCGACATTGGTGGCGCTGATCAGACGGAAATCGACGGGAACGGCCCCGTCGCCGCCCACGGGATCGACCGTACGGGTCTCCAGGGATCGCAGCAGCTTGGCCTGGCTTGCGACCGGGATCTCTCCGATCTCGTCGAGAAACAGCGTGCCTCCGTCCGCAGCGCGTAAGCGCCCCCGG
>DAOVZQ010000381.1 GCA_030635025.1 bacterium | reverse complement strand
CTCGCCCGCTTCAAGGTAGGCGTACAAATCCTACCAGCCGCAAGTGCTATACAAGAAAAGAGCTTTGGGATTTTACGGATAGATTATGTTGGCGGGGGCGGATGGGTGACGATGGCGAGCGAAATAATCAAGCGCGGCCACGACGTGCGCGGTGACGATCAAACGGACCGGCAAGGCGGCGAAGATCATGAGGATGTCGAGATGGCTGTTGTGATTGGCGGCCAGGATGCAGGGCCCGTGACGCGGCAGATTCTCGCGCCCCCGCACGTTCAGTCCGAATATAAGATGCAGGAGTGGCCGCAGCACCAGCAGGTGCAACGACAGGGCGAACAGCCTGCGCGGATCAATCGACATGACGCTGGACCAGTTCGCCGAACTTCATGAACCAACGCAGATAGTGAAACACGATCGGCGCCGTGAACAGATAGGACTTCAGACAACCGAGTACGCGTCCGCGACCCGGTTCGAGATCGGCCGCGCTGATGCCCAGGTCGCGCTCCAGGACACCGACGGTATAGTCGCCCATCTGCACCAGCACAGGGATCAGGATGCCAAGGACGACGGCGTGCACAGTCGGGACCGATGTCCAGTGGCGCAGAGCCAACATCAGCGCCAGGGAAAACAGGCATGAGAGAACGAAGCCGGTTATCCGGCCGCGCCTCGCCGTCATCGCGCTCGCCATGTTGCAAACGGCCACCGCCAGCAGGAGCATCACCACCAGCCAGGTGGAATAGAAGGCCAGATAGGCGATGTGCCCCAGGCAGTAGACGAAGAAGAAGAGTCCGAAATCGATGGCGCCGATCGACAGCAGACTGCCGCGGCCCCGGCTGTCGCCGAGTGTGACCAGGAAGGGGATGACGACGAACGCGTAGACGGGGATCGACACGATGAAGAAGCCGTACCAGTCGATCTGGATCAGGTAGATCATGAAGGGTATCGAGAGATAGGCGCCCAGGATGCCCCAGCGATCCTCGAGACGCAGGTCGACGAGCGAGAAATATTCGCGTAGGGCGCGGAAGGAAACAAAGGCCATCAGCCAGACCGCGGGTGCGAAGGAGAAGAAGTCGGTGATGACACAGATGAGCAGGAAGATCCAGAAGTAGGCCAGGTAGCCGGGAAGCGCGAAACGTCCCCGGCTCAGGCCCGCGGCCGCCAATACGAGCCCCAGCAATAGCAGCAACGCCAACGGCAGCATCAATTCCCAACTGATCTGTGACGACTCGAGACCCATACCGGATCTCCTTTCCATGGTGTTACACCTCGGAACGCTCCGGCTCGACGTCGATGACGATAAGCGTCACATCGTCGTCCAGCGATTGGTCCCGTCCGAGGCACGTCCAGTCCTCGATCGTCTTCAGCAAAGCGCCGGCGAAACTCTCGACCGGAAGGTCCCGATGGTGGGTCATGAATCCCTGCAACGACGCCTCCCCGAATTCGTCGCCGTCGGCGTTGGTCGCTTCGAGAATGCCGTCGGTGTAGAGGAGCAGTCGGTCGCCCGGAGTCAGGGGCCGCTCGACGCTGGCGTAGGTCGCTTCGGTGAACTGTCCCAGTATCAGGCCGTTTTTCTCCAGGCTGAGGCACGCACTGCTGTCTTTCTGCAGGATCAACAGGGGAGGGTGGCCGGCGCCCGCGTAGCGCAGTATCCCCGCCTGCGTGTCGATGTACAGGCAATTCGCAGTGACGAATTTGATGCCGAGCTGTCCAGTCAGGATCCGGTTCATGCCGTCGAGCACGCGGCCGGGCCGAGCGATGTCGTCGGCCTGGGCCCGGAACGCGCCCTTGACCATCGAGGCGATTAGCGCGGCAGCCACGCCGTGTCCCGAGACGTCGGCGATCAGGATACCCTGGCGGTATTCGTCGACCTGGATGAAATCGTAGATGTCACCGGCAATGTCGTGCATGGGCTCATAGCGGGCCGCCGATAAAATACCCGATATCCGTGGCGCCTGTTCAGGCAGCAGGGAGGTCTGGATCTGTCGGGCCGTCGCGAGTTGCTGACTGATCGAGGCCAAGCGACGTTCGTTGGTGAACATATGCACCGCGATGAGACGTCCCAGGGTCATGTACAGGATGAGGACCCCGATCCATTCGACATCGAAAGGAATCGGCACGAGGCCCAGGGCGCGCAGGTTCTCCAGGGCGAAGAACAGGACACTGGCGCAGAGTCCCGCGATGAGACCCTGCTGTCGTGTTTGCTCACGCAGATCGGGATGCAGCATGTTGGCGATGACGGTCGAGGCTCCGACGACGATCAACACGTTGAAGACCGGCAACAACAGGTCTCGATCCGGATTGATCAGCAGCATCGCCGAGGCCGCACACGAGAAGGCGAAGCTGGCATAGGCCAACGCGCGCAGGGATGATCCCCAGCCCGGACCAAGGTAGGCCAGGGCGAAGCCGAAAGCCGCCGTGGCGCCGAAGTACGTGAACCCTCTCGCCAGACGTTGCAGGGTGTCCACTTCCGCGCCCAGGATCTGGGGGGTCAATTGGGTATAGAGCAGAAAGCGTATGCCCCACAGGCACGACATGGCGCCGAAGAGGAAAATCGTCGCGTCCCGGCTGGCTGAACGCAGGATCGTCAGAAGCAGTGTGATCAGGCCGATCGCCACGAAGACGATGCCCAGGATCAGGTAGCCCAGGTCGTCCCTGGGCATGACGAGATCGTTCGCGGGAGCGGAGCCGGTCGCCCCCGTTGCAACCGCTACCGAGAGGCAGGTGACAGCTACTGCGATTGGCCGTCTCATGAAAACACTCTATCACCGATTCGGTGTAGAGACAATGCCAGGCGCACCGTTGACCGATCGCCCCTTCGCCTTTAAAGTCCCCGCCATGCTGTTCAACTCGATCGTCTTCCTGGCTTTCATGGCCGTCGTGCTGCTGCTCTACCCGCGGCTGCGCCATCGTGCGCAGAACTACTTCCTGCTGGTGGCCAGCTACACGTTCTACGGGTATTGGGACTGGCGCTTTCTCACCCTGCTGGCCATTTCCACGATCACGGATTTCGTGGTGGGACAAAAGCTGCACGCCACCGACGACCCTCGTGTCCGCAAGCGCCTGCTGGCCGTAAGCGTGTGCGTGAACCTGGGCCTGCTGGGCTTCTTCAAGTATTTCAATTTCTTCGTGGATTCGATGGGGACGGTCATCGAGGGCTTCGGGATGGAGCCCCATATGCCCCTGTTGCGGGTGCTGCTGCCGGTGGGGATCAGCTTCTATACGTTCCAGACCCTGAGTTACACGATCGACGTCTACCGCCGTCGACTCGAGCCCACGGACGATCTGCTCGACTTCGCCGTGTTCGTTTCTTTCTTTCCGCAGCTGGTGGCCGGGCCCATCGAGCGCGCGCGCAACCTGTTGCCCCAGGTGGCCACACCGCGCGTCGTCACGCGACGCGATGTGGAAACAGGCGTCAATCTCATCCTCATTGGGTTCTTCAAGAAGATCTTCGTGGCCGACACCTTGGCGCCCTACGTCAATCAGGTCTTCGACGATCCCGGCGCCTGGACCAGCGGGCAGTTGTTGACCGGCGTCTATGCGTTCTGCTTCCAGATCTACGGCGATTTTTCCGGTTACAGTGACAT
>DAOVZQ010000299.1 GCA_030635025.1 bacterium | reverse complement strand
TTTTCGAAGGCCTCTTCCTTGATCTGACGAATGCGTTCGCGGGTCAGATTCATCTGCTGGCCGATCTCCTCGAGGGTCATCTCGTGATCGGTGCCCAGTCCGTAGTACATGCGCAGGACCCTGGCCTCACGGGGCTTCAGGTCGCAGAGCATGCGCTCGATGCTCTCGAGCAGATCCTCTTCCAGCACGGACGTATCGGGCGTCTTGCTGGTGGTGTCCTCAAGGAAGTCCAGGTAGGTGGAGTCCTCGTCGTTGCCCACGTAGTCGTCCAGGAAGAAATTGTCCTGCATCAGCGGCAGGGTATCCTTCACTTCGTCGATGGACAGGCCCAGCTTGGCCGCGATCTCGTCGGGAAGCGGCTTGCGGCGCAGTGTCTGCTGCAGCTCGCTCGAGGCCCGCTTGATCTGGTTAAGCACCCGTGCGCGGTTCAAGGGCATCCGCACGATCTTCGAGTGGTTGGCCAGGGCGGCGAGAATCGACTGGCGGATCCACCATACCGCGTAGGAAATGAACTTGTAGCCACGGGTCTCGTCGAAACGCTGGGCGGCCTTGAGCAAGCCCAGGTTACCTTCGTTGATGAGATCTTCCAGCGGCACGCCGTAGTGGGCGTATTCCTTGGCGATCGAGACCACGAAGCGCAGATTCGAATTTACCAGTTTATGTAGCGACCTGCCGTCGTTGCTGCGAATACCGCGGGCCAGCTCGCACTCTTCCTCGCGCGTCAGCAGCGGGAAGCCTTTGACCTCCTGGAAATAGAGATCCAGGTTGGTCATGATCCGAGCGCTCTCACGGCGGGGCTTCGCCTTGACCGGGGCCTTGCGAGCCTTGCGGGGCTTGCGCGGGGCGGCCTTGCGTTTGGTGGTCGTTTTTCCGGTTTTGACTGCCATCTTCTACCTCACTTAAGCGTTTTTCGCGTATCTGCCCATCTCTCTTACAATATTCGTACCACGAATTATCATTTAGGAGCGCATGACTCCCCTTATGGTGATGATGTTATATTACCACGGGTTACAGAATCGAGTGAAAGAAGTCCATGGATGAGTTGCTGCCTGTCGGATGCGGATCTTGACATTCTGTCAAACTCACCCCGCGAGAGCGCGTCAACTTGTCAATTGATCCCAGCACACAATGGCCGGCTTCAAAAAAGCGATGCGCCCCCATCGAACCAGCCGGATCAGCCCGATCCGGAAGGGCGTCAAGTCGGAGGCCGAACGACCGAAGATAGGGGCGGAAGTCAAAATATCTCCCTGACGAGCAGAGGTGCGGAGACCGTGTCGAATACACTCCTGATTGTCGACGACGCCGAGTTCATGAGATACATCCTGCGGGATCTCTTTGCAGGGGCCGGCCTGGAGACCGTTGCCGAAGCGGGGACTCGCGGCGAGGCTCTTGACCTGGCTCGCTCTCTCCGACCGGATATTGTCGTCGTGGATACGACCACGGAGTCCGACGACGGGCTGTTGCTGATCCGCGAAGTCTCAGCCCTCTTGCCCGAGGCTCGAATCATCGCCGCTGTCCAGGCCGGGGCATTCGACGCAGCCGTCGCCGCAGGCAAGGCCGGCGCCGACTATACGATCGTCAAACCCTACGATCCGACGGACGTGATGATCCTGATGCGGACCCTGGAGGCTCAACCGCAAATGGCGTGATCAACCGAGCAGGAAAAAAGCGATCAACCCCAGAGGGATACAGTAGAAACCGAATTTCCAGAAGTGCTTCTGCACAACCAGCAACGCCGTCAGCCTGATGGCGACCAATCCTACCAGGAAAGCCACCACAGCCCCCAGGAACAGCGCCAGTCCACCGGCCTGACTGTCGACCTCTCCGCCGATGACATGCAGAACCAAGGCTCCGGCGATCGCCGGCACGGCGAGCAGAAAACTGAAGCGCGCGGCTTCGTCACGAGCCAGCCCCAGCCAGAGGGATGCGGCAATAGTCGAACCGGAACGGCTGATGCCCGGCACGATCGCCAGGGCCTGGGCACAACCGATCAGCAAGGCCTTGTGCAACGGCGGAGCCACGGGATGCCAACCGCCGGGAAGATTGTGCACCTTGTTGTCGGTACGACGTGTGGAAAACAGAATGAGGCCCGTGACCACCAAAGCGACGGCCGCCGCGCGGGGATTGCTGAAGAGGGATTCGATGGGTTCCTTGAACAACAGCCCGACTCCGACGGCGGGCAGCGTGCCCACGACCATGGCCGCCAGATACTGGACCGCAGGCGCGTCGAAGGCGACCAGACGCCTGATCTCCCTCCGGTAAACAACCACCACGGCCAACAGCGTACCGACGTGCAGTATGACGTCGAGGAAGACGTCACCGTCAAAAACGCGAGTCCAGTGCTGCAGGAGGACCAGATGGCCGGAGCTGCTGACGGGCAGGAACTCCGTCAAGCCCTGGACGACCGCAAGCAGAATCAGGTAGAAGATCGCCACGTCAACCTCGCAGGCCGGCGTCGCCTGGATCAGCGCCGCGCCAGCCGGTAATGCTCCCGAGCCTCCCTGGGCATGACCAGGGTATCGTAGGTCAATGCCAACTGGTAGTGGAGCTTGCCATCGTCCGGAAAGGCGTCCAGAGCCATGAGCAACGCGGCGAGGGCTTCCTCGAAACGTTCCATCTTGTGCAGGCTGACGCCGATATAGTACTGGGCCCTGACGAGCCGGTTATCCAACCCCATCGCGTCGCGGAAACGGGACACCGCTTCCGCATACACGCCCTTGCGAAACAACGATAACGCGGCGAAGTACCGCGACACCGCATGCTGTGAATCCAGCTTTGCGCACTTCTCGAAACAACTCAAGGCATGATCGAAATCGGCATCCTGGTAGTAAACCAGGCCTAGATTGTGATGCCCGTCGGCGTCCGGTCTCAAGTCCAGGGCCGCCTGGAAAAAACGAATGGCCTCGCGCGTGCGCCCCTCCTCCGCATAGAGAGCGCCCAGGTTGTGGCAGGCTTCGGCGTTCTTCGCGTCGGCGGCTATGGCTCGATGAAACATCTGCATGGCCGGAGTACGCTCGCCCAGCGCGTCGAGGACCGTCCCCAGATTGTTCAAATAGGCGCCCGACTCCCCGCCCAGGTCGACGGCCCTGCGGAAGGCCTCGGCCGCAGTCGAGAAATCGCCCTGCTTGCGGCAGACGCAACCCAGACGATAGTGCCACTCGGCTTGCCCCGCATCGAGCTCAATGGCTTCGCTGTAGGCAGTCAGGGCCTCGTCGAGATCACCGGCCAATTCGGCCTCTCGTCCCGCATCGAACCGCGCTCCCGCCGACAGTGGCATCGAATCCCTATCGCTTGTATTGTCTCCATGTTGACGCATGGGCGCACACTAGATCAGGCCGTACATACGGTCAATGTTTCTTGTCATCTCGTCTCCTGCCCGGCAAAAATGGGTCAAGTCTCTGGCAGGTGGGACGATATCTTCAGCGTACCGGTCTCTGCCCGGTACCCAATCCAAATACGTCAACCTCGGAGAGTACCGACCATGACCGTCACCAATACGGACCGCATCCTCAAGGAAATGTTTTCCCGTCTGCTCAACATCGAGTTGGAAAGTGATCTTGTGGAAAAATTGGTGCCGGTGGTCGACGGCGTCCTCGATCGCATGCAGGGCAAGTTCGATCCCGAAACGGTCCAGGGTCAGAACATGATGCGGGCGCTGCTCTGCTCCATGGTGGCCCACGGCTGGGGACTGGGCATGCACCCCCACAACAACACCAGCCTGAACCTGGACGGCGATCCCATCGAGGTGCGCGTGTGCAAAGACATCCTCCTGCCCATGGAGGACATCAAGTCTCTGCGCTACATCAAGAAAGACGCCGACGGCCGGGTGAAGAAGGCGCTATTCGAGCCCGACCAGAACGCACGGATACGGTCGCATATCGACGCCATCCTGTCTGACGTCAGCCAACGGTGGGAAAAATAGGGGCTGATGCCTCGAATAACGTTTCCCGAGGCGGCTTTTCCGAGCCGCCTCGTTTCTTTATATATCTTGGGGATCCAGCAGGGGCTCGCCACCGGCGAGTACCTCGTTGACCGCTTCACGGAATTGCGGTGCATAGGTCTTGCCGTCGTCGCCCATTTGACCCTTGAACGCCGTCCAGGCCACCCCCAACTCGCCGGCGAATTCCACCAGCAGACGATCGTCGGCCAGGGCGGCGTCGCGTCTGTCCCGGTGATAGACGAGGATGTCGGAAATCAGGGCCCGCGCCAGGCGATGGGCCCAGCCGGCGCGATCGTCGGGTCGAGGCGGCGCGCGATGAGTGCGACGGACCGTACCGTCGATGCGGAGTCCCCGACCGCAGGATGGACAACGCACACGAAGG
>DAOVZQ010000023.1 GCA_030635025.1 bacterium | reverse complement strand
CGATCGCCCGCGATCTGGACGCCGTTGGAGATACCGAAGCGCATGGTCGCTCCGACGACCGTGGTGGAGCCCAGGTCGTGAGTGACGTGCGCATAATCGAGCTGCCAGTTCTGCCAGCGGATGCCGGCGCCGAAGCTGGTCTGCTCGCGCACCGTGTCGTAGCCGCCGCGCAGTACGAGCTGACGCATGGGCCAGGCCTCGAGTCCGCCCTGGAAGTCCATGTCCATGAAGTCGGTCTTGACCAGGTCGGCCAGCACCATGAAACGGCTGTTGAAGAAGTGGAGGGCCATGCCGCCGCGCAGGGTGCGCGCCAGCTTCTCGGGCATCTCCTCCAACGTGATCTCGGGTTGCAGGGCGTTCTGGAAGCTCAGTCCCAGACTCATGCGCCGGTCGGGACGCAGATACAGGCCCACGTCGGCACCGAAGCCGGAACCGCTGGAGCCGCCGATATCCTGAGATACGGATTTCAGGGTGACACCCCACCCGAGGCGGGTCCCGCCGCGGGCGTAGCTCAAGGAGAAGACGCCTTCCTGCTCGCTGAAGGTGTCGTCCATGTCGAACATGTCGGTAGCGCGCTGGAACTCGCCGCTCGTGATGAAGGTGCCGCTAAAGGCGAAGGTCCCCTTGCCTTCCGAAGGCAGCCCGAACGAAACGAAGGAGTACCTCGTGTCGGCAAAGAGAGTGGCGTTCATGGCCGTCAGCTCCATGGTGCGAAGCTGCGAAAGGCCGGCCGGGTTCCAGTAGGCCGTTGCCGCGTCGTCGCCGATGGCGACCACGGCGCCGCCCAGTGCGAGACTGCGGGCGCTGCCGCCGAAGCGCAGGAACGCGCCTGGAGATCCGGCGTCGGCGGACGCGTACACGTCCGCGGTCAGGCCGGTCAGGACCAGCAACGCGCAGAGAACCGTCGTGGCGATACGGGATCCGCTCTGTTGTCCATGCATGATGTCGAAGCTCTGGCGTCCCATGGTCACCTCCTATTTCACGACCGCAATTTTGCGGCGTAGGTCGAAGCCCGGGCCGGTTACCCGGCAGATGTATCCTCCGTTGCCCACCACGTAGCCGGCGTCGTTACGGCCGTCCCATTCGAGCCAGGCCTCGACGCCCGCGGTCACATCCATGTGCTCGATCAGCACCACCGACCCGTACAGGTCGTAGATCGTGATCGTGGCCGAACCCGACGAGGTCGGCGCGAACATGATCCTGGTCGTACTCGTCCCGGCCCGGAACGGGTTGGGGCGGTTGCTGATGGGCTGTTCGAGGTTCAGGCTCTGGGCCGTGTACAGGTTCACGAAACGGAGCTGTTCCCGGGTTCCCCCATCCTCTTCGGCAAAGAACCGCAAAACATGAACGCCGGGTTCTTCGGCGACGAGATCGCCCAGGGTGAAGGGTTCGTCGTATTGGGTGATCGGCACCACGCCGTCCCCGTTGTTGATGTCGAAGTAGACCGTCGTGCCCATTTCGGGGATCCCGGCCAGGGCGTTGAGGGAGATGATGCTGTCGAAGGTCACGTACCAGCCGTCCAGGTGCGCGTCCGCGACACCCGCGTAGACGGGTATGGTGGTCGGCGGCCCGGCGACGTCGATCAGGATCTCCTCGTAGGGCAGATCGTCGACGTGAACCTGCAGCAGTACGCTGGCCTCGCCGAATTCCGTGGTCTGCAGGACCATGGAGGTCAGACCGTAGATGTCGGTCTCACCAATGCCTTCGGGGGCGCGGCTCGAGCCGAGACTGGCGTCGCCCTGAATGATGGAGTAGGAGACCTGGGCGCCCGGGGTCGCGTTGCCGCCCTGGTCCTCGGCGTAGATCGCCACGCGGATCTGCTGATCGGGTCGCAGCACGCGATCCATGACCGTCCCGTCCATCTCCTCCAGGGAGACCGTGAACCGTTGGGCCGCGGCGGCGCGAACGGTGATCACCTGGCTGAGCACGTCTCCGCCCGTCTCGTCGGTGACCCGCAGGTAGATCGACTCGGCGCGGTCGTAGCTCTGGTCGCTCAGGATGATCGTGCCGCTCAGGGTCGTGCCGTAGATGTAGCGGAGCACGCCGGTGGGCGACAGGCCCGCGTCGGGGCGCGCCGCTCCGGACCAGGCGTTGATGGCGACGATGTCGAAGGTCTCGTCGTAGCCGGTCACCAGCCTGCCGGTCACCGTATCGACGCGTCTGACCTCCAGGGGCCAGGGCACGCCGGCGATGACGGTATCCGGTGCGACGATTTCATAGGTGACGCCGATCGGCACCACGCTGATCACGTCGCTGAAGGCCTCGCGTCCCCGCTCGTCCTCGATGCGGATGACGATGTCCTCGGCGACGCTGTAGGTCTGGTTGGTCACGACGGCTTCGCCCAGCAGCAACGAACTATCGGGCACGCCGAGCACGTCGATGGCCGGCGTCCGATCGAAACGCAATGCGGTCATGGTAAAGTCACTGCCGGCCGGTACGGGTTCGCCCGTGCCGAGATTCACCAGTCGGACGTCGATGGTGAAGGTCGAAGGCGGTCCCACGTAGGCCGTGTCCGGCACGACGATCTGGTAGGCGGCCTCGGCCACCGGAACCACGACCTGTCCGGCGACCGCCGACGGGTTCTGGTTGTCGGCGGCGAAGAGCGACAGGTTGCCCACCGCATCCAGGATCACGCCCAACTGACGACGGCCGTTGACGAACGGGGAATGGAAGTCGCCGGGGTTCACCCACTCGAACGCATCCTCGTCGGAGCAGGACATTTCGATGGCGCCGGCGTTGAGATCGTCGACCACGTTCCAGAACTGGTCCACTGCACGCAACTCGACCAGGAAAGCCTCACCGGCCGACTGGACCAGCGGCTCGCCGATCTTTCCGTCGCCCTCGTCGTCGCCGGGGGCCGGCGTCTCGCCGGGGGCGACGATCTGCAGTTGCTTGAAGCCGTCCGCGGTCATGCGGCAGCTGTTGCTGACACCGCTGTCGTCATCGACGTCGAAAGCGCGGAAGTAGACTTCCTCGGCGAGCGAGTAGGTCTGGGCCACCAGCGCGTAGCCGTCGATCATGGTCTGCTGGATGGTGCCCAGCACGCCGCCGCCGGGCTCGCCGGTCGACGCGTTGAAGACCTCAAAATTGACCACGCCGTCGTGACCGATGACACGTTCACCGGTGTTGCTGTCGATCAGCTCCACCTCGAGTTCAAACGAGGCGGGGCCGCCAACGGTGGCGACGGTCGGCGCCACGATCGAATAGTACAGCCCGCCGGTCTCCATGATGATGGGCGGAGAGCTGAAAGCCATGCGGCCGTAGTCGTCGCTGACTTGGATGACCAGATCCTCGAGAGCGCTGTAGCTCTGGTCGTTGACGACCGACACACCGCCGACCAGGTAGATCTCGTCGATCCCCAGGACACCGGTGCCGGGTGTGTAGTCGGCCCGCAACGGCGTCAGGTCGACACGGTTGTAGGCCGAGGTGATCAAATCGCCCGTATCCGGATCGACCAGCCTCACGATCATCGAGAAACCGGGGATCCCGCCGGTCTGGGCGGTCAGCGGCAGGGTAAATTCGTAGACGTAGGGCGCGAGGACCGGCACGTGCACCGTCTGTCCCGGCAACCCCGTATCGGCCAGATCGACGACGGTCACGCCGACCTCGCCCTCAGCCATCAGGAAGGCGTTGATCACGCGCTGTCCGTTGACCAGCGGCACGTCGTTTTCCGAAGGGTTGTTGGGCTGGTCGAAGGCGTCGTCGATCGACGCCAGGTGCAGGATACCCTCCGACACGGTGTCGACCCTGTTCCAGTACTGGTCCACGGCCTGGATGGTCAGGGGGAAGGACTCGCCGGACCTCTGCGGCGTGAGAACACCGGACTTGCCCGTCTCGGTATACGCTGCGTGACCCGGCTCCAGCGTCTCGCCCGGCGCCATGATCTGAAGCTGCTTGTAGCCGTCGGGCTCGATGGCGAACAGGGCGCTCTGGCCACTGAGGGTGGATTCGTCCTCGACGTGAACGGCGAAGTTGCCCGCCTCGGTATAGCTCTGGTCGAAGGTCACTTCACCATTGACAAGGCGTTGGATGGCGAAGCCGAGAGCGCCGACGCCGGTCGTGTCGTCCTCATAGATCATGGACACGTCGAAGAAACGATCGTCGCTCACCACCGAACCTGTGGCGGTGTCCAACAGGCGCACCGTCACGGGGAAGATGGCCGGCGGGCCGGCGATCGGCGGGCCGGACGTGTCGACGGTCACCTCGTACCGCAATCCGTTAGGCATCATCTGAATCAGGCCGCTGTAGCCGATGCGGCCGGAGGCGTCGCTCACCTCGAGAATGATCTGGCTCGCCACGTCGTAGGCCTGGGTGGCGATGGCCACAACGCCTTCGTCGAGTTGAGCATCACTCACCAGCAGCACGCCCGGTGCCACCTGTAGAGTGGGCGTCATGGCGCGAATCGTGATGTCGTTGAAGGCGTTGGTCATGACGACGTCGTACTCGTCGACCAGTTCGATGGTCAGGGGGAAGGAACTGGGCGGACCGACATAGGCGGTGTCGGGCGCCGTGATCCGGTACATCGCCCCCTCCTCCACCAGCACGATCACCTCGTCGCCGAGCACGGTGGGATCGGTCGTGTTGTTACCGGACAGGGTCGCGTAGCCGAGAGTCGACAAGGCAATGGGGAAGACGATCTCGCCGCCGGCGAGCGTCATACCGTTGTTCAGGGGATTGCCCGGTCCGAGCGAACCTTCGTCGCTGGCCAGGTAGATGTTGTGGGCGTTGTTGTCGACCAGGTTCCAGTAGGCATCGACGGCGCGAACCGTGAGCGGAAACTGGAGCGTGGCGATCTGGGAGTCGGGCGTGCCGGTCTTGCCGTCCACTTCGGGACCGCCGGGCTGATGGGTCTCGCCCGGGGCGATGGTCATCAGTCGGAAGATGTCGCCGGCCATCACGTCGACCGCGCTGGTATCCGTGAAGGCGGGCTGGGCCAGATCGATCACCGATATGTCCTGGGTGACCGCGGCGCGGACGAGAATGTCGAAGTCGCTGCTGCCGTCGGGCTCCAGCGCCACGTTGTTGGCCGAAAGGATGTCCGAGAAATCGCTGGCCGCCAGCTGCACGACCGGCTGCTCGGGCACGGGATTCCACCACACGTCCAGCGCGGTGACGGAAGCGGTGATGGTATCGCCGGCGGTCAGGGGCCAGGGCGCGCCGAACTTGCCGGGGGCCTCGCCCGGAGTGACCGTCTCGCCGGGCAGCGCGATCTGCAGCGAGGTGTAGACACCGGGAAAGACCGTGAAGGTGTTGCTGACGCCGGTACGGCCGTACACGTCGTCGGTGGCGGTGATGGTTACGGCGAGGCCGGCGCGCGTGATGCGTGAACTGCCGCGCCAGACACCTTCGTAGGTGCCGCTGCCGAACCCGTCCTGCAGGCTAACCCGGATCGGCGACAGCACGTCGCCGTCCATGTTCACCGACAGGGAGACCGAGTCGTTGAAGGCGTTGATGTGGTTGCCGAAGGCGTCACGCGCGATGACCGTCAGGTTGGGCAGCCAGGCGCCGGCCTGGTGGTCGGGAATCGGACCCAGGGCATCGCCGGGCAGGGGGTTCGTGTTGTCGTTGACGCCCACGTCGAAGTGATCGAGCACGCCGGCCTCGACGGGCACCAGCACCGTGCCGATCTGGCCACCGACCAGATCCTCCACACTGATGACCTGCTCGTTGGGATCCTCGAGGGTACGCAGAATCACGCCGTAGGACGCCGTGTTCGTGTTGAGCGTCTGGGGGTTGCGGGGGAGGTCGGCCTGCAGATCGCTGCTGTCGAAGTCGAAATCGATGGGCAAGGCCGCGTCGAAGGGATCGATGGGATTGTAGAAACCGTCGGTGGCATAGACTTCGACGGTGAAGGACGTGCCTGCGTCCTGGGGGGTCGGGTCGCCCAGTTTGCCGGGCGCCTCCATGGAACCCTGGTCGAGCGACTCGCCGGGCGCAACGATCATCATTCTCTGATAGGTGTTGGGCGAGATTTCCACCGGTTCGGAGTTGCTCTCGTCCAGGCCGCTGACGATGCCTCGCAAGATCATGTCGCCGGCGGTAGTGAAGATGACCTTCACTTCCAGCGTCCCGTTCAGGATCACCGTGGTTTCCTCGTTGGGCGAATTATCGGAATTGAAGAGCAGGAAGTAACCCGTCGGACAGGACAGGTCCACGGTCCGCGATCCGGAAACCAAGTTGCCGTAGGGGTCCACGGCGCGCAGGGTTATCGGCGTAATGTATGTGCCGGCCACGTAGTCGTTGGGCACGCCTATGTTGCCGTTGAAGACGGGGTCGCTCAGACCCGGCGTCCAGGTCTGGCCCGGATAGGTGAACAGCACCTTCTCCATGGGACCCGCGTTGACCTGGAAGTCTCCCGATTCGGCGATCACGCCGGTATTGCTGTCGATGATCAATCTCACGCTGAAGGCGCGTTTGGTCACCTGCACGTTGGCGTTGAGTACGCCGTCGACGAACTCGTTGGAGGTAGTCAGCAGGTAATCAGCGCTCTCGTCGACGGCGCCGATGCGCACGCGCATCGAGACCGGGCCGTTGTAGTCGAAGATATTGTCGAAGGAATCGAAGGCGCGAACGCGGATCTGGAAGGGGTTGGTCGTGGACTGGACGGCGGTGGTGTCGAAGACCGCATAGTCGAAGACGAAGCGGTCCAGACCGGCGGAGTTGACGAAGACGTTGCTGGTGCTCGAGGCGTTCCCCGTGCCGGTGGCCAGGACGGTCACCTGTCGCAGGCCCGAGGTTATCAGGGTGATGGACTGGTCGAGTTCGGCATTGCTGCTCATGCCGCCGCCGGCCGGGATCGAAACGCCCGGGGCAAAGTCGTCAACCGACCAGCTCAGGGTCGGGTAGGGACCGGAATCGATGGGATTCCAGTACTGGTCGGTGGCATATACGTCCACGTTGTTGAAGGGAAAACTCGAGATCTGGGCGTTGGGTGTGCCGCTCTTGCCCGGGCTGATGCCCGGCGTCAGGGTCTCGCCCGGCAGCAGTAGGACGACCTTGTCGAGATTGCCGGGATACAGGGGCGAGACGAGCGAGGCGCCGGAAGCGGGGCCGGGCTGGTAGGGATAGGTAACCGTATTGAGGGCGGAGATGGTGTTCTGATGCAACATCTCGTCGGTGCCCTGCAGGATGACATCGACGCTCGCAACACCGAGGTTGAAGCTGCCGCCGGGAATGGTGATGGTCGGGCCGGCCGTGAAGTGGCCGATATCGGGCGTGAGCACCACGTCGTCGTCGAAGTTCTTGACTGAGATATTCTCATCGTCGCGCGCCGTGATAAACAGGCTCACCGTCTGGCCTACGTACTTGTCGCCGACTGGAACGCTGATGGTGATACGATCGACGAAGTCGTAACAGTTGATCTCAACCTCAGCGAACGGCACCGAACCGTCGTCGAGGTCTTCGACGCGCAGTCGGACCGGCTGTCCGTCGTCGTTGAAAGCGACGTTGCTGAAAATACGCTCGCCGTTGGACAGATAGCCCGACGAGGGCAGGGTCGCCAGGACGTCCGGCGACAGCAGATTCGCGTTGATGAAGTCCGCACTGGTATCGGTCGTTCCGTCTCCGTTGACGGCACGCACGAGCACGTCGAAGTACTCGTAGAGCGTCACCGACGGCCTTGCTTCAACGATATCCGGATCGATCACCGTGATCTCCAGATGATCGAAGGCCAAAGCCGCGCCGGGTAGGAGGGCCAGCGTCAAGACGCTGACGGCGAGGAATGAATCGAAGCGTTTGCGCAAATTCATGTTTGTCCTGCCACGAGAGTGTCTGATGACAAATTCCCCCCCACGGTCGAGCCGTGCAGATTGCATAGCCAACGGCCTGTCAAATGGGGGTTTACAGGGACCAAGGCATCCAAGTGCAAGCCATATGCCATGCAGCCTCTTTATGCCTGGCGTTATAACGCCTTGTCCTGTCTTTAATTACACGCCAAGCAACTTGGGGACTCTCGGAAGGGCCGGAGGAAGAGTCACCATAGTCGTGCAGAAATCACGCGTTTGCCGAAATGTGAAGAAAACAGTTGTTCTACCTATGAGTGGGATTTATAATATCCTACAGTTTGCAGGATGTTTAAAATCTATTCGCGGAGGTCTGTAAGATGAGGTGTCACATTGCGTTACGTTCTCTGGTCGCATTCGGACTCTTGGCTCTTATCCCCTTGAGCGCAACAGCCCTTCCATCCACATGCGAGACCTGCCACGCCGAGATCACGCCCATGCTCGTGAAGGACTTCAATCGCGGTGTCATGTCCGAGGAAATGACCTGTGCCGACTGTCACGGCGACGCCCATATGAGCGAGTCCGATGTCCACCTGGCGAAGCTGCCGACCATCGCCACCTGTGCCGAATGCCACGAGGATCAGGCGACCCAGTACCTGAGCGGCAAACATGCTCTGGGCCAGATCGCCCTGGACGCCATGCCCAACACGCACATGCAGCCCGACGCCTTCATGGAGGGACAGAAAGGCTGCGGCGGCTGCCACACCCTGGGCCTGACCGACGATGCGGCGCGAGAAACAGAAAATCGCCAGTACTACAAGTACGGCATGGACTGCCAGAACTGTCACACACGGCACGCCTTCTCCAAGGCCGAAGCCCGCGAGCCCGAAGCCTGCCAGACCTGCCATATGGGCTTCGACCATCCCCAGTGGGAAATGTGGAGCGGCAGCAAGCACGGCGTCACCTATCTGATGAACCGCGCCATCGATCCCGAAAACCGTGATCGCGCCCCCACCTGCCAGGACTGCCACATGCAGGAAGGCGACCATCGGGTCTATTCGGCCTGGGGTTTCCTGGCCGTGCGTCTTCCTGAGGACGACGCTGAATGGATGGGCTATCGGGCTTCGATCCTCAAGGGCCTGGGCGTTCTGGACGCCGCGGGCGAACCGACCGAACGCCTGGACGTGGTGATCGCCGGTCAGGTGGCGCGCCTGGACAAGGCCTCCTTCGATGCGGAACGAGCAAAGTTCGTGACCGCCTGCGAGAAGTGCCACACGCCCAACTTCGTGACCGAGAACTTCAAAAACGCCGACGCGATGGTCAAGGAGGCCGACAAGCTCATGGCCGAAGCCATCGAGATCGTGGCCGGCCTTTACCAGGACGGCGTCATCGAGCGCGACGGCGCCCTGTACCCCGACCTGCTCACCTTCTACGACGTGAACACGCACATCGAGGAAATCCTCTACGAGATGTTCATGGACCACCGCATGAAGGCCTTCCAGGGCGGCTTCCACATCAATCCCGACTACAGCACCTGGTACGGCTACGCCAAGATGAAGAAGGATCTGGTGGAGATCCGTGAGCTGGCGTCGAATATGCGCGCCGGTCACGGCGGGTAGGCTGGTCAGATCGATCAATGACGAGACGCGCGTTCCTCCGGGAACGCGCGTCTTCTTTGTTGCATTGCCGCTCCGCAGAGCTTTCATTTGAGTCGTCACCAACGGACCCGGCCCCAGCCCGGATCCCCAAAAACCCCAACCCCCGAGGCTGTAGACATGAAGCAGGTTCTCGTGCTCGGCGCCGGCAAGAGTTCGCCGTACCTCATCGATCGTCTTTTGCGATACGCATCCGAGGAAGACTGGTGCGTCACAGTGGGCGACCTCGACATCGCGATGGCCGCCCAACGCATCGGTGGCCATGAGCGCGGCAACGCCGTGACCTTCGACGTAAACGACTCCGCCAAGCGCGACGAGTATGTCAACGCAGCCGACTTGGTGGTGAACTTCCTGGCGCCCAAGTTCCAGTCGTTGATCGCCTGGGACTGCGTCAACCGCGGCAAACCCATGGTCTCGGCCTCGTACCGTTCGCAGGACCTGCGCGAGCTCGACGCCGACGCCAAGCGCAAGGGTGTGCTGATCCTGTCCGAAATGGGACTCGATCCCGGTATCGACAACATGTCGGCCGCGTCGATGATCACCCGCCTGCGCGCCGACGGCGGACGCATCACCAGCTTCTGCTCATACGGCAGCGGCATCCCGGCGCCCGACCAGGAGCACTCCCCGTTCCGGTATGTCATCACCTGGAATCCGCGCAACGTGGTGATGGCCGCCGAGGACGGCGCCCAGTTCATGGAGAACGGCCTGATCAAGATCGTGCCCCACCATCACGTCTTCCATCACACATGGCTGCTGGACGTGGACGGCGTCGGCACACTCGAGGCCTATCCCAACCGCGACTCCCTGTCGTACAGGCAGACCTTCGGGCTCGATAACGTACACACCATGATCCGCGGCACCATGAGGTACCCCGGCTGGAGCGAGACCTGGGCCCGCATCGTCCAGCTGGGCCTGCCCAACGACAAGCTTCACATCCCCAATCTGGCCGACCGCACCTACGCCGAGGTAACGGAGATGTTCTTGCCGCAGAACGTGTCGGGACCGAAGCTGTCCACGCGTGTGGCCCTGTTCCTGGGCATCAGCCCCACCGGAACTGTCATCGAGAAGATGCGCGCACTCGGCCTCTTCGACGACACGCCCACCGGCTGCATAGGCAACACGACCGCGGACATGATGACCGATCTCCTGGAACGAAAACTGCCCCTGCTGCCGGACCACCGCGACATGGTGGTGCTGCTGCACGACATGGAGGTCGAATACGACGACCGTCCCGCGGAGCGCGTCAAGGCCACCCTGGTGGCCAAGGGCGAGCCCGGCGGCTTCACGGCCATGTCGAAGACGGTGGGCGGCCCCGCGGCCCTGGCGGCGCGCATGATCCTGCGCGACGAGTTGGATCTCAGCGGCTGTCTCATCCCCACCAGACCGGCCATCTACGAACCGGTGCTGGCGGCGCTCGCCAAGGACGACATCGCCTTCAAGGAGAAGGTGTCGTTGCTGTAGCGGTCGGACGTGGCTAACCGATTCCGAATCTCCGATCCCGACCACAGACCCACATCACCTCCGGGTGGTGTGGGTTTCATCATGCGTAAAGATCACCCACCCGTTGACGAACCCGCGGCGCTCTGGAACAATACCGCGAACTTCAACCCGGCCCTTGAGATTGGATAATCATGGACGTCATCAGCAGCTTCGCGGAGAACCTAAGCGGCGCGGTATGGGGCTGGCCGAGCCGATTCCCCCTGATGGTTGCGATCCTGCTGTTGACCGGTCTGATCACGACGGTCGCGTTGCGCTTCATCCAGAT
>DAOVZQ010000469.1 GCA_030635025.1 bacterium | reverse complement strand
GACACCTGGGCCGTGGTCCACCGCGGCAACCAGGACGTCACCACCCGGATCGAACCGCTGGTCGAGTGGCGCCGTCGTCAAGGCTATCATGTGGAAGTCGTGGACCTGTCCGTGGTCGGCGGCTTCTACTTCGACATCCACAATGCGCTACAGGCCCTCTACACCGACCCCACCCTGCCGCCCCTGCAGTTCGTCTGCATCGTGGGCGACGTGAACGGCGCGGCCGGAGTACAGCCCTTCTATGAGACCGTGTCCGGGCATGACGGGCCCGGCGATCACTACTACAGCAATCTCGCCGGCGACATCCGCGGCGACGTGCACATCGGGCGACTGTCCTTCTCGACATACGACGAACTCACACTGATCGTCGACAAGATCATCGCCTACGAGCAGTCGCCGCCCATGGACGACGTGTCCTGGTACCGGAGCGCCACGCTGGTCGGGGACCCGAGCGATTCGGGCATCACCACCATCTATGTGAACCAGTGGCTCAAGGGACATCTGGAGGCGTTGAATTGGGCGCAGGTGGACACCGTCTGGTCGGGCAACTTTCCCCTGGAGATGATGAACTCGGTGAACGCGGGTGTGAATGTCTTCGGCTACCGCGGCTACTATGCCGTGAGCGGCTTCACCGAGAGCATGATCTATAACCTGGCCAACGGCGGACGTCTGCCCGTGGCGCTTCTGCCCACCTGCGAGTCCGGCACCTTCACGTTGGACATGTGTCATTCCGAAGCCTGGTTGCGCGCGCCCAACGGCGGCGGGATCGCGGCGGTGGGCACCGCAACCGGCGGAACCCACACGCGCTACAACAACAGCTACTACCAGGGTTTTTGGAACGGGCTGCTGTACGGTGACGATCACCGCGTGGGTGTGGCGCACACCCGGGGCAAGGACGAACTCTTCCGCAACTACCAGTCGGGCGAGCCCGAGATCGTGGAGATGTTTTCGACCTGGAACAACCTCATGGGCGACCCGGCCACCGACATCTGGCTCGGCGTGCCGCAAGAGATAGTCGTGCATCATCCCCGCTGGCTGAGCCGCAATGCGACGACGATTCCCGTGACCGTACTGCGCGATGGTTTCCCCGCGCCGGGCCTGACCGTCTGCGCCTCTCGGCCCGACGGGTTACGGGTCGTAGCGGTGACAGACGAGACCGGCACAGTGGAACTAATCGTGCCGCCCCTCGCCGACGGACCTATTCAGATCACAGTTTCAGGTCACGGGCACCTTCCCTACCTGGGGGAAATGATCGTCGGTTCAGCCAAGGCTTTCTGTGGGCTGGCTGGCATTACGGTTAGTGGAGACGGATTGGTGCGGGCCGGGGAGACGGTCGATATCCAGATCACCGTTCGCAACGAAGGAATCACCACGGCCGCCGGCTTGACGGGAACCTTCGACGTCGCCGTGTCCGCCCTGGTGACGCCGTCCGAGATGGTGTTCGGTGATATCCCTCCCATGGGTGAAGCGTCGTACACTGTCGCCGTGGCCATCCCGCCGGAGGCCGGCGACAGCGTCTCTCTCGCATGGCCGGTCACCTTCACTTGTGGTGACGAAACCTGGCCCGCAGTTTTTGAGACCGACATCCTCGCGCCCGACATCACGGCCGGCTCTCACGACTGGTCCGGCCCGGGACTCGCACCCGAACCTGGAGCGTCGGGCGACCTTACCCTGACGTTGACCAACGACGGTCGCATCGACGCGGCCGACGTTTCAGTCGTCCTCACGTCACGCAGCCCCTGGGTGCGTGTGGACCAAGGCGCGTCGTCGTACGGCGCCCTGCCCGTGGGCGTGCCGATCGATAACGCCGGCGCGCCCTTCACCCTGACCGTCCTCGACCCGTGCTATCCAGGCCACCTGGCGACGTTCGATCTGGCGATAACCTGCGATGGCGTGACCCGCACCCTCGACTACGCCCTGACCATCGGCGCCGCTCCGTCCGACGCGCCCACCGGACCCGACGCCTACGGTTACTGCGCCTTCGACGACACCGACCTCGACAGCTGGCGCGCGCCCGTCTTCGACTGGATCGCCATCGACACGTCGAGCGGCGGTCTAGGCACGGATGTGGGCCTCACCGACTTCGACTGGGAACAGGACGATGTGCGCACCGTCGATCTGCCCTTCGCGTTCCGCTACTACGGCGTCGACTACGACCGCGTGTCGATCTGCTCGAACGGGTATCTCGCCATGGGTGAGTCGGACCTGCATCCCTACCACAACGGCAGCCTGCCGTCGGCCGGCGCGCCGGCAGCCATGATCGCGCCCCTGTGGGACAACTTCGAGATTCTCGAGGGCGGCGGTGTCTACACCTGGTACGACGAGTCGGCTCATCGCTTCGTCGTGCAGTGGGATCGTGTGCGCAGTCGCTACAAGCCCATCCCGCAGTCCTTCGAGGTTGTCCTGTATGATCCGGCCCACCACTCCACAGCCGGCGGCGACGGGCGGATCCTCTTCCAGTACCTGATGGTGGACAACAGCGACGCGCGCGATGCGTACGCCACCGTCGGTCTGCAGAACGCCGACCGTACCGACGGACTGCTCTACACCCTATGGGACCAGTACGAAGCGGGCGCCGCGCCGCTGGCTCCCGGTCGGGCCATTGCTTTCGAGCCGCTGGGGCCCATCTTGCCGGCGTCGGGCGAAGTCGCGCCGCTGTCCGTCGCGGCCGCGGCGGGTTCGGGCGGGCAGGTGGTCGAGCATCTGCACATCGCCAACACGGGTATCGACGGGTCGCAGCTCCGTTTCGTGATCGACAAGATTGATCCGGCCAGCCTCGACGCGACCAAGACCGTCG
>DAOVZQ010000209.1 GCA_030635025.1 bacterium | reverse complement strand
TGTCCCTGGCGATCCATCCCTATACCATGTACTCGGATTGGTACACGCCCCTGGGCGGCGGCGACCCCATGGAGGTCCAGTTCTATGTCTACGCCAGCCACTACACATCCGTGCAGGCCACCTACGCCCTGACTGTGCCCATGATCGAAACCTTCGCCCAGGGCTTCGGCGAGTATCCCTTCGTGAACGAGAAATACGGTCACGCCGAGTTCGTCTGGGGCGGCGGCATGGAGCACCAGACGCTCACGAGTCTGGGCGGCTGGTCCGAGGATCTGATCAGCCACGAGTTGGCCCACCAGTGGTGGGGCGACATGATCACCTGCGACAATTTTCAGCATATCTGGCTCAACGAGGGTTTCGCCACCTGGTGCGAGGCGTACTGGAAGGAACAGACAGACAGCTTCGCCACCTACCAGCTCTACATGGAGTACGCGGCCTACTACGGGGCCGGCACGATCTTCGTCGAGGATCCGGCCGACTTCGGCGCCATCTTCAATTCCAACCTGAGCTACAACAAGGGGTCGTGGGTGGTCCACATGCTGCGCGGCGTCGTGGGCGACACGGCCTTCTTCGCGGGACTGGCCGACTATCGCACCCAGTATGAGTATGGCTCCGCCACGACCGAGCAACTGCGCGACGTCATGGAGGCCGCTAGCGGCCTGGACCTGGATGCCTTCTTCCAGCAGTGGATCTACGGGGATTACTTTCCCGTCTACGCCTATGGCTGGTCGCAGAGCGGCGGCGACGTGACCGTCTCGGTGGATCAGGTGCAGTCGTTGACGGGTCTCTTCGATATGCCCGTGGATGTGCGCGTGATCGCTGATGTCGGCACCTACGACTTCACGGTTCAGGTGACGCAGGCGACCGAGGACTTCGTTCTCGGGCCGATATCCGGAACGGTGCAGAGCGTGACCCTGGATCCGGACGACTGGATCCTCTGCCAGATCCAGACCAGCGTCGAGAACCCCTCCTTCGATCAGGGGATCCTGCTGGTCAACGGCGTCGATTGGAATACCTACGGTTCCGACATCACCAGCGCCTATGCCGACAGCATTTTCACCGGTAACCACGATTTCACCTTCTGGGACGTGTTCGACACGCCCGCCGGCGGTTATGTCGCGCAGTTGCCGACGCCGGCCGGCCACGGCTCGGTGCCGGGTGAGGAGCTGGGCAAGTACTCGTCCGTCGTCTGGGTGGGCAACAACTACAACGGCGACCTGGCCAAGTGGCAGGAGACGCCCATCGCCTCCTATCTCGATGTGGGCGGCAACGTCCTGTTGCTCACGCGGTGGGCCGCCGAGTTCATCGCCGGCAACCTGCAGACCTATATGGGGATCACCTGGACGGCGACGGGCGGTACGCTGGCCAATTGTATCGCTGATCATCCAGAACTGATCGACATGACCTTCACGAGCACCCAGAGTTGGTGCGACGTTTTCTCGACCGACGGCTTGCCGGCCCGCACCACGCTGCTCTTCTCCGATACGCTCGGTTTCGGCAGTGTCAGCGGCCTGGGCGCCTACACGATTCCGGAGACGGTGCCCAGCCATCGCGAGGACGGCGGTCGATTGGCCTTCGTCGGTGCCCGGCCCTACCGCCTGGCCCATGCATCGTTGCGGGCAAACACGCAGACCATCCTGGACGGTTTCTTCAGCGAGCCCTACGATCCGCTGACCGCCGTTCACGGGAGCGAGACACCCGGTCGGATGAGCCTGGCGCCCAACCGGCCCAATCCCTTCAACCCGCGCACGGTCATTCCCTTCTCGCTGCCGCGTAGCGGACGGGTCGAGCTGGCCGTCTACGACGTCGCCGGTCGTCTGGTGCGAACCCTGTTGCACGACGACTTGCCGGCGGGTGGACACGAAGCGGTCTGGCGGGGCCTCGACGATCGGGGCCGGGCCGTCGCCTCCGGTTCGTACTTCGCCCGTCTGCGGACGTCCTACGGCGTGGAGGTTAGATCTGTCACGCTGGTTC
This sequence comes from bacterium, assembly GCA_030635025.1. Taxonomy (GTDB): domain Bacteria; phylum Krumholzibacteriota; class Krumholzibacteriia; order LZORAL124-64-63; family LZORAL124-64-63; genus JAHIYU01. The sequence goes on along the minus strand of DAOVZQ010000209.1, from coordinate 3,641 downwards.
GTTGAGCCGGCTTCGCCCGGGGGCATCATGCGTCGACTCGCCGTTTTCCTGCTGATCCTGACCGCCGTGGGCGTTGGAACGTCCACGGCGGTCGTGTCGTCCGAAGACCCTGCGCCGCCCGAGCGCATCGTTTCCCTGGCTCCCAGCATAACTGAACTACTTTTCGCCCTGGACGTAGGCGGCCGGGTCGTGGGCGTCACCGACTGGTGCGTGCCGCCGCCGGACGCCGGCGAGTTGTCGCGGGTCGGCGGGCATGTGGATCCCAACATGGAAGCCGTGGTGGCGCTGCATCCAGATCTGGTCGTGGTGGAAACCGCCAACACCGAGATCATCGACAAGCTGAAACGACTCGGGTTGAAGATCTGTGTGGTCGAGCACCGGCATATGAAGGGGATCATGGAGTCGGTGATCCATGTGGGCGAGGCCTGCGGCGTGGGCGAACAGGCTGCTGTCCTGCGCAAGGAACTCGGTGAGCGCATGGCCGCGGTGATCGCCCGTCGGGGCACCGGCCCGCGCCCTCGCGTGATGATCGTGGTGGGCCGCGACGTGTCGTCCGGTCGACTCAGCGATCTCTACCTGGCCGGCGGGGGCACGTTCCTGGGGGAGATGCTCGTATTGGCCGGCGGAGAGAACGTCATCGAGAGCACGGTCGTGAGTTATCCGATGATCTCCATGGAGGGACTGTTGCGGCTGGCGCCGGAGGTCGTGGTTGACCTGGCGCCCGAGTGCGCCGATGATCCGGCCAAGAAGGCCGACCTGGAGCAGGCCTGGCGGCGGTACGAAAACGTGCCCGCGGTTCGCGACGGACGCGTGCATGTCCTGACCGACCCATCCCTGCTCGTACCCGGTCCGCGCTTCGTCGACACCCTGGAACGCCTGTCCTCGATCCTGGAACCTGATTGACGATGTCGAAGATCATGAACATGGCCGTCGATGTGCGCCACCTGCGGTTGGACCTGCAGGGATGGCCCATCCTGCGCAACATATCCTTCGCGGTGCGCGCGGGAGAGTACTTCACCATCGTCGGGCCCAACGGGGCCGGCAAGACATCCCTGCTGCGCTGCATAAACCGGATCCTCAGCGACTGGCACGGCACCATCAACATCAACAGCGTGAGTATCGCGGCCTTTTCCCAGCGGGAGTTGGCGAGGCTGGTGGCCTACGTGCCCCAGGCGGGAGGGCGGCACAATCCCTTCACCGTGCGCGAGACGATCCTGATGGCCCGCTATCCCCACCTGACACCGTTCGTGTCGGTGAGCTACCGCGACCTGCGTTTCGTGGAAGACGCCCTGGCGCTGACGGGCACCGGGTCGCTGGCCGACCGCGCCATGCACACCCTCAGCGGCGGCGAGCGTCAGAAAGTGTTGTTGGCCGCCGCCCTGGCCCAGAACGCCAAGGTGCTGCTGCTCGACGAGCCCACGACCTTCCTGGATCCCCGCCACCGCGACGTGTTCCGCCGCGTCCTGCGCACCATCAATCGCGAAAAGGGACTAACTGTGATCGAGGTGACCCACGACCTCAACTGCGCCGCCCTGGACAGCCACCGCATCCTGGCTCTGCGCAACGGCGAGGTGGCGTTCTGCGGCGTACCCAATCAGTTCATGGACGAAGACGTGCTGACCGGCATCTACGATCGCGCCTTCCTCTTCACCGAGCATCCCGTCACCGGTCAGTTGATGATCCTGCCGGAAGGGGGCGAGTCGTAATGAAGGTCATGATACTGGCGATCACCATACTGTTGACGCTCGCCGTACTCGTGGCATCGCCGTTTTTGGGGATGACATCGATCTCGGCCGGGACGGTCCTGTCGGCTCCCGACGACAACCCCGATTCACAGATATTTTGGCAACTGCGCGTGCCGAGGGTCATGCTGGGCTTCCTGGCCGGCGCGGCCATGTCGTTGGCGGGCATGGTGTTCCAAGCCATGTTCCGCAATCCGCTGGCCACGCCCTATACGTTGGGCGTCTCGAGCGGCGCGGCGCTCGGCGCCACGTTGTCGATCCGACTCGGATTCTCGTTCGCCTTCCTGGGGGTGACCGGAACGACCCTGGCTGCCTTTGCCGGCGCGTTGTTGGCGATCATCACCGTCTACGGCCTGACCCGCAAGCGCCCCGGCGCGTCGACGGCCACCATGCTGCTGGCCGGCGTGGCGGTGAACTTCACCTTCTCCAGTCTGATCCTGCTGGTGCATTACACCTCGGACATGGCCAGCTCCTTCAACATTCTGCGCTGGCTGATGGGACGACTGGACACCGTCGGCCCCGACGAGCCCCTGCAGCTGCTGCCCCTGCTGATCTTCGGCGGACTCGCCGCGCTCACCCTGCATCGCGAATTGAACCTCATGTCCGTGGGCGACGAACTCGCCGTCAGCCGCGGCGTGGACGTGTCCCGCTACCGCAAGGTGCTGTTCATCTCCACGTCGGTGATGGTCGGCGGCGTGGTGGCCATCTGCGGGCCCATCGGGTTCGTGGGCATGATGGCGCCGCACATCTGTCGTTTGCTGGTCGGACCTGATCACCGCTGGCTCGGCCCCATGTCGCTGTTGTTCGGCGGCACCTTCCTGGTGGCCTGCGATACCCTGTCGCGCATGGTGACCGCACCTGCCGAACTGCCCGTCGGCGTGATCACCGCCCTGCTCGGCGGCCCCTTCTTCCTCTGGCTGCTGACCGGACGGCGCGGCTCGTCGGTCGACGCGGGGATGTAGCGCGTGCTCTCGCTGCTGGCGGCATCGCTGATCTGGGCCTTCTCCTTCGGGCTGATCAAAACGCAGCTTGCCGGTGTCGATCCGCGGGCTGTGGCCTTCGTGCGGTTGGCTCTCGCGACCCTTGTTTTTGCGCCGTGGTTGATGCGATTGGGACCTTCGCGCTTGTGGTGGCGATACGCCGTTCTGGGGGCTGTCCAATTCGGGTTGATGTACGTCCTGTACATCGCGTCCTACGCCTACCTGCCCGCCTACGCGGTGGCCTTGTTCACCGTATTCACGCCTATCTACGTTGTGCTGATGGAGGACGCCTGGTCGCGGCGATTCGATCCGCGTCATCTGGCCGCGGCTGTGTTGGCCGTCGCCGGTGGAGCCCTGGTGGTCTGGCGCGGGTTACCGGCCGGCGAGGTGTGGCGGGGGATCCTCCTGCTTCAGGGCGCCAATCTTTGCTTTGCCGTCGGCCAGTTGGTTTACCGGCGGTGGCGTTTGGCGCAGGGGACGGAGGCCTCGAGCGATGCGGCCAATCTGGCCTGGATGTACCTGGGTGCGGCCTTGCTGGCCGGCCTGGCTGCGACGATATCCGGGGGGCTGGGCGACCTGGCCGTCTTGAAGGGACCAGCCCATCTGACACTTCTCTACCTGGGACTCTTGCCCACAGGTGTCGCTTTTTATCTGTGGAACCGGGGCGCCGGACGGGTCGGCGCGGGTGTCCTGGCGGCCGCCAACAACCTGAAGATTCCCTTGGCCGTGGTGGCGGCCTGGGCGGTCTTCGGCGAGCAGGTCCGTCTGCTGCCTGCTCTGGGTGGTCTGGTCGCGGTGACGGCGGCGGTCTTTGTTGCGTCTGATCGTCGGGTGCGTTGAGCGGCGGTTGTCTCGTTCTTAAGTCTTGGGGCCGGTTATTTGGAGAGGCATTGTAATGAATGTCGGGATTGTGAGGACT
>DAOVZQ010000330.1 GCA_030635025.1 bacterium | reverse complement strand
CGAGGCGATCTTCCTCGAGGAGATCGGTTGCTTCGCCATGGTTGTGGAATGTGTGCCGGCCGACTTGGCCAAGCGTATCAGCGCGAGCGTGACCATACCGACCATCGGTATCGGGGCCGGTCCCGATTGCGATGGGCAGATTCTCGTCTACCACGATCTGTTGGGTCTGTTTGATGGACTCCGCCCCAAGTTCGTCAAACGCTACGCCGAACTCGGACGTGAAGCGATCGTGGCGATCAAAGCCTACGGTGACGAGGTGCGCGACGGGGACTTTCCGGATTCGGAGCACAGTTTCGTCGATAAGAGCACCGCCAAGCCGCGGCCCGACGATTCCCGGAGACGGGGCGACGGCGATGATCGCGGTTACCTGGCCTCGGTCGATAACGGCAAGGAGGACTGAGCGGTGGACCTGCTCCGCTCACGTCAGGATCTGGAGCGACTCGACGCCCTGCGAGCCGGCGGTCGGCTCGTGCTTGTCCCGACCATGGGCGCGCTGCACGCGGGTCATCTGGACCTTGTCCGTCGGGCGGGTGAGATAGGACTGGTCGTTGTGTCCATCTTCGTCAATCCGGCCCAGTTCGGACCCGACGAAGATTTCGACCGCTATCCCCGTGATCTGGATCACGATCTGGAGGCCCTGGCTCCCCTGGCGCCCGACGCGGTATTCGCTCCTTCGTTGCCGGAGATGTACGGCGCGCCAAGCGGTGTGTCCGTCGTTCCCGGTCCAAGGGCCGACGGACTCTGCGGGGCGTTGCGGCCCGGACATTTTGCAGGCGTTCTCACGGTGGTCGCCAAGCTCTTCAACCTGATCCGGCCGGACGTGGCCGTCTTCGGACGCAAGGACGGACAGCAGTGCCTGGTCATCGACGAGATGGTGCGGGACCTTGATTTTCACCTGCGCCTCGTGGACGCGCCGACGACGCGGGAGGACGACGGTCTAGCCCTGTCTTCGCGCAATCGCTATCTGGGCGGCGAGGATCGGCGACGGGCGGTCTGCCTGTCGCGGGGCCTCGCCGCGGTAAAGGCCGCTCTCGAAGAGGGAGAGCGGGATGTTGCGGGCCTGGAAGCCCGGCTGGTTCGGGAACTGGCCGTTGCGGACGACGTGGAGTATGCGAAAATACTGACTGTGCCGGACCTGTCGCGTATCGAGCATGCCGAGGGCAAGGTGATCGCGGCGGTGGCGGCCCAAGTGGGTCCCGCGCGACTGATCGACAACATGGTTCTGAACGTAGACGAACAGGGTGTAACTGAGACATCCTTGTTTCCATAGAGAGGAACACCGGTTTTGAACAACACCGAAACCATTTTGCAGGCCGTGGTTCTGGCCGCAGGCAAGGGCACGCGGATGAAATCGGACCTGCCCAAGGTCCTGCACGAGATCGGTGGCAAGCCGCTGCTGGCCCACGTGCTGGCCGCGGTACGAAACGCGAGGATCGATCGCACCGTCGTGGTGGTTGGCCACCAGGCCGAGCAGGTCGAGAACCGTTTCGCCGCGGACGATCTGGTCTTTGTGCTGCAGGAGCCGCAATTGGGGACCGGGCACGCAGTCCAGGTCACCGTCGACGATCTCGTTCCCGATGGTCATACGGTGATACTCGCCGGCGACGTGCCCCTGCTGCGGGCTGCCACGATCCGCCGGTTGATCGAGGAGACCGTGGCCTCGGGCGTGAGCGCGTCGGTGCTGACCTGCGTGGTCGACGACGCGGGCGCCTATGGCCGCATCGTCAAGGATGACGCCGGCAACCTGGCGCGCATCGTGGAAGAGCGGGACGCCACAGTCGAGGAGAAGGCCATCGGCGAGTACAATACGGGTGTCTTCTGCTTTCGGACCCCGGACATGATCGCGGTCCTTGGTAAGCTGTCCACCGACAACGACCAGGGCGAATACTACCTGACCGACACAATCGCGCACCTGGTCGCTGACGGCAAAGCCGTACAGGCCGTGGCGATGACGGATCCGGACGAGGTGGTGGGCATCAACACCATCGACGAACTCGCGGCCGCGGACGCCCTGATGCGGGCCCGCTCGGGAGGTTGACGTGGATAGGCTGTACACGCCGTGGCGATTGGAATACGTCAGGGGCGACAAGGACGAGGAGGGCTGCGTTTTCTGCAACGCGCTCGCCGGCGACGATCGGGAGAGCTACATCCTGCACCGGTCGCGTCTTTGGTATATCATCCTCAATCGATATCCGTACAACTGCGGACATGTGCTGATCGTAACCAACCGTCATCTGGGCGCGTTGACCGAGTGCAGCGATGAGGAGGTCGCCGATCTGGCCGTGCTGATGAAGGCCACCGAAACAGCTCTGCGCGCGGCCTATCGGCCTCACGGGATCAACTGTGGTTATAACGGAGGCGGCGCGGCCGGCGCGGGCATTCCCGCCCATTTTCACGTTCACTATCTGCCCCGGTGGTCGTCCGACACGAACTTCATCACGGTCGTGGGCGACACCCGCGTCATGCCCGAAACCCTGGACGATTCGTTCGCGACTCTCCAACCGGCCCTGTTGAAAGCCCTGGAGGGGACGGAACTCTGATGGGTGCGCTGCGACTCATGCTGCTTCTGGTCGTTCTGGCCTGCATCGCCTCGGTGGGGGTTTGGGCCGTCCACGGCGACGGCGACCGCTTGGGATCCGTCGTGGAATCCGCGCCGCGGCGGGCCGCACCCGACAAGGCAAGCGACGCTATTCCCGATGATGTGATTCACGTGGCCGTGCTCAACGGCACCAAGGTGAAGAACCTGGCCGGTGATTTCAGCCTGCTGCTCGATCGGGTCGGTTGTGTGGCCGACCGCATCGACAACGCTCCCCACGATCGCTACGCCCGGTCTCTGTTGATCAATCGCCGTCTGGACGATGACCGCGCAGCTGCCCTGGCCGCAAGACTGGGAGGACCCCCGTTGATTCGTGAATACGACACAGACGCCGTAGAGGACGTCGTGCTCGTAATCGGGGCCGATCATGTCCAGCTACGCGAGATCCTGCGCGGGCCCTGACATCGCGGCTCCGGCCCCGGAGCGGAATAGCTCTTGGAATCCCCGTGATAATGCGGATATATTGGTCTACCGAAGACCGAGTCGAGTCCTGAGGAGGCGTCATGCAAAAATCGATGGGATTGGTGGTGCTGACCCTGTTTCTGGGGATGCTCATCGGGGCCATCCTCAGCCAGGTCATAGGCCTCTTTCTGGAAGAGGGCTCCGTAGCCGAGCAACTCTTCGTTCGATCAGTGAGTTTCGGACCCGAACTGAATCACTGGGACCTGGTGGTCCTGGACATCACCTTCGGCTTCAAGCTTCATTTCAACTTCATGAGCGTGATCGGCGTTTTCGTGGCTTCGCAGATGCTGCGTTGGTATCGTTGACGACCGACGAGTCGGGGAGAAGGAAATATGACCCCATTTCTTGCGTTCATCGGCGGACTCGGCTGGCCCGAGATCCTGGTGATCGGTCTGGTGGTGCTGCTGGTCTTCGGACCGCGCCGCCTGCCCGAGATCGCCGAATCCTTCGGGGCCTCCATCAAGAAATTCCGCAAGGCCACCCGCGACGTGCAGGACGAGGTTAAGCGGGAGATCGATACGGCGCCCAAGGACGAGCAGAAGAAGGAAGAGTGAGCCGGACCGCGCACGGAGGCGGACGTTGAACCTGTCACAGCTCTTGGACCGACTCAAAGCAGACGAGCGCTTCGTGCGCAACGTGACCCGCTGGGAAGTCCTGCCCCCTGCAGCCGCGCGCACTGTCGACTATCCCGACTCGCTCCATCCCGACCTGGTCGCGACATTGAAGCGGCGCGGCATCAGCGAACTCTACAGCCACCAGGCCGCGGCGCTGACCCATGCGGCCGACGCCGACCCGTTCGTGGTCGTCACGCCCACGGCCTCGGGAAAAACCCTCTGCTACAACCTGCCCGTCCTGGATACCCTGCTGCGTGAGCCCCAGGCCCGCGCCCTGTACCTGTTTCCGACCAAGGCCCTGAGCCAGGATCAGATGCACGAGGTGCACGGGATCGTCACGGATCTCGGTGCCGACATCAAGACCTACACCTTCGACGGCGATACGCCGGCCCCCGCGCGCAAGGCCAT
>DAOVZQ010000360.1 GCA_030635025.1 bacterium | reverse complement strand
GGAAGGGCCAAGCGGATCGTCAGGATTCGGCAGTAAGACCTGCCTCTCAATCAGTGTGGAGTATTGGGTACCTCGAAGGGCCTGGAACCCGGCACTGAAGACCAGATCACCCCGCTTAAACGGTATGGCGGCCCGGAGGGTCGGCGTATACACCCGATTTGTGGTTCGGGATGTCGTACCGTCATCGCTGGACAAACGCTCACCATAGCCACTCATCACAATAGCCACTTTGCGTAGCCCCGTAAGACTCGCGAGGTTGTGAAAAGACGGGACCAGGGTGTCCCGCTCGGAAAGGCCCCAGCCGCCACGGCCCGTAATACGGGCGTCGCTCGACCGAACGTCACTACCGATATTTGTCAATGCAAACGGACTCTGGGCCATAACCGGGGCAACAACTGTGCACAGGGCGGCGCCGAACACCAGGATCGGCAACAATCGATTCAACGGCATGCCGGGTAATGATTTCATTGTGCACCACCGCTGAAATTTGTGTAGGTGAGTTCGAGATGGGGTCTCAGCAACAGCTCGTCCGTTCCTTTGAAAACATACCGGGAGAAGTAGAAATCCGGTGTGTACGCCGATGTCGCCAGGTATCCGGAAAAGGTTTCCCCCGCCGTCAGCACGAAGACGAAGTCCGGGTCCAGGACACCGTTTATAATCCGCTGGATCGTGGGGGTCACATCCCATCCCACCCAGTCGCTTTCGATGGCCTGCATGGTCTCATAGTCCACGGCATACTGTCCGGTTGATCCCACCCTCTCGTCCTCGAGAGCCTGCAACGTGATCGACTCGACTCCGTCGATCATGCTCTGGGGCACCTGATGAATGACCAGGGACTGGAGTTGGCCGACCGTACGATCGAAGTCGAAGCCCAGCCTGATAACGGCTCGATTGATGAAGACGTCTTCAGGCAACTCTTCCAGGTCGAATTCGAAATAGGGGGAAATCCTGTTGTGCGTCTGCATCACTATGTCTTCGGCAAGGTCCGGCGAGGGGTGTGGCTGTGTATGCCAGGTCGACACGTCGTTCTTGGACGGGAAGACGAAAATCGAATCGACCAGTGCGAAAAGACTGTCCTGACCTTCGGAGCCGATACCCCAGAGTTCGTCGTAGACCGTGACGGCAAGCGTAATGCCTATTGTCGTCGTGGCTTCCACCCGCTCCAGTTCCCCATAGGCGTTCTCGTTCATGTTGTTCGAGCCGAAGCCGATCAATCCATCGGCCGATCCGATCCCCTCGCGAATGATGATGCCGTTGGAGCCTTCGACCATCCAATCGAGAACCGTGCCGACATTCAGGTCCAGCGAGGGTTCAGCGCCAGAGTCGATCTGATCGATCAGGAGCGCATCGAACGCCGGTTCCAGCCCCGGATACAACGAGACGTCCAGCGGCTCGCTCAAGCTGTAGACCCGGTAGTGGCTGTCGAACTCTTCGTCCTTGTCGATCGAGGTATCCGGCAGAGTCGGTGCGTAGTACTTCAAGCGGTACAATCTCAACTCGGCCCCCAGGATCGTATCATCGTTCAACTCCAGCCAATCGGGCACGCTGTCGGGCAGGGTCGTCAGGTCGTAGCGCAGCAGGATAGAGGAAGAGTCCGTGTCGCTGTGACCGAAGTAGAGAACCTCGTTCGCGGCGTAGGACACGTCCTCGTCGGTCACTTTCAAGTGGCCGGCCCGGACCATTTCGTAGATTGCTTTCGTGGCCGGTACCGCGACCTCTATATCGCCGGGGATACCTGTGCCGACTGGATTGGGTTCTTCGCTGGTGCAACCCGCAATCCAGATCACGCCCACACAGGCGAACGCGGCGATCATAATGGTTGTCCTGCGCGACTCAAAAAACTGGAACATCCGTACTCCTCGTGTAGGGACTGAATCGACGCATACTAGGGCCCGTCGGGCCGATCGTCAAGATGCGCGCCCCCGGTCGGGTCGCCGTCGGCGATCCGCGCCGACATGCTCACGTGGGTGAAACCGCTTTCCTTGATCATATCCATCAGACGCACCACGTGTCCGAATTCGGTGCGTGTATCCGACCGCATGACGATGCTGTCGTCGCCCCCCTCGGCCAGGCGCTGCCGCAGGGCGGGCACGATCTCCTCCTCGGCCAACTCGAGTTCGTCCAGATAGATGGCTCCGTCGCTTGTCAGGTAGATCACGGCCGGTCCCGCCAGGACGGGCTCGGCGGTCGTGGAACTCGGCAGATCCAGTTTGATGGCCGGCTGATGCTTGAATGTGGACGTGACCAGGAAGAAGATCAACAGCAGGAACATCACATCGATGAGCGACGTCACGTTTATGAACAGCCGGTTGCCTCGACGTGGAGCCGTGAACTGCATCTCAGTCCTCCCCGCCCGCGGCGGACTGGCCCTTGCGCTGACGGCGTTGGCGCAGATAATCGAGGGTCTGCGAGGCATACCGTTCGAGGTCGAAGATGATGGCGTCGGCCCGTCCCTGCAACCAGTGGTAGGCTACCAGCGTGGGTATGCCGATGATCAACCCGGCCGCCGTGGTCACCATGGCTTCGGAGATGCCGCTCGAAAGATGCTCGGGATTGCCGAGCCCCAATGTGGAAATGGTGGCGAAGACGCGGATCATACCGGTGACGGTGCCGAGCAGTCCCAACAACGGCGCCACGGCAGCCACGATCTCAAGGATGTTCAGATTGCGCGTCAATTTGACGGCCTCCTGGCGGCCCGCCTCCTGCAGAACGTCACGCACGATCTGCCATTCATCTTCGGCATGGTCCAGGCCGGCCCGCACCACGGTCGCGAAGGGTCCGGGATTGCGGTCGATAATGGCGTAGGCGATGTCGTAGTTGTCACTGGCCGGCAGTGTGGCCACGGCCTCGACCACTTCCGGGTAGATGATCTTGTGTCGCCGCAGCGCGATCACCCGTTCCAGAAATACGGTCAGTCCCACCAGGGAGAAGATCCCCAGAGGGATCATCATCACATTGCCAGCGCGGATCAATTCCCACATCTCGGCTCATCCTTCGGTTGTCTGGGCGGGAGTGACCGTGTGCGTCGAAGGGGTCTTTCGACCGGGACGCCCCGGAATTACCGCGCAGAATAAATCAGCCTGATCGACAACACAAGTTCGGGGTCGGGGAAGTGCCCCGGCAACGGCGCCAGCGGCGCGGTGGCCCGCATGGCCGCCAGGCTCGCCCGGTGCAGGGACTCGTGCCCGTCCTCCTCGATGATATCCAATTCGCTCAACGTTCCGTCGGGCAAAACCACCAGCTTCAATACCGTCACACCATCAATCACGCCTAGGTGGGTGTAGGCGTATGGGGGTACCCAATTGGGCAGGAAATCCCGTTTGAACTGCTCCAACCACGGGGCGTAAGCCCAGTCCGTAGTGCTCAGTCCGAAATCGCCGAACTGGATCAGGTTGCCCGCATCGAAACTCACGGCTCCCTGGTCGTAGACGAATCCGCGATCACCCGGCGTCCCCATGCGCCGGTCCATGATCGAAGGCGAGGCCTGGGCCAGTATATCGGCCAACTCCGCTGCCGTGATGCTCTGTTCGTCATCCACTCTGTCGCCGGCGCGTTCTCGGGATGCATCATCCTCACTCGCATCCTCCCCTTCACGCACGGATGGAGCCGGCCCCGGACGCTGTTCAACGCCGTTCTGCTCACCCCCCGCATCACCCTGCTCGCCGGATCGACCGGTGGGTACCGGCATCACAACGACACCTCCGGGGCTCCCGCCAGTGTCCTGGCTTATGGCGACCTGCGACAACTCACCGGTTTCTTCGGCTCTAGGGGATGCGTTTTCCTCT
>DAOVZQ010000237.1 GCA_030635025.1 bacterium | reverse complement strand
GCTGGCCCTGGCCGGCGCATTCCTGATGATGCCGGCGGTGACGCCCCTGGGCGCCGCCGACGAGCCGGTGCGACTGCACCTGATCTGGACCAACGACGTCCACGGGCATATCGCGCCCGAAGAGGCCCGGTTCATGAATCCCAACTTCCCGCCGCCGCTGGGCGGGGGGGCGTCGATGGCCAATTACGTGGCCCAGGTCCGAGAAGAGGCCGAGCGTAAGGGCGAAGACATCCTGATGGTGGACGTGGGCGATTTCTTCCAGGGCACGCCGGTCGGCACCAAGACCAAGGGCGACGCCGTGGTTGAGTACTTCAATACCCTGGGCTACGACTGCATCATCCCGGGCAACCACGACTTCGACATGGGGCGTGACAACTGCAAGCGTCTGGCCGGCGACTGTGAAATGCCCTGGCTGGCGGCCAACCTGCGCGACGAAAGCGACGGCGAGATCGTCGACTTTTGCCGGCCCACGATCATGTTCGAGCGCGCCGGTCTGAAGATCGGCTGCATCGGCATCATCACGCCCGGTACCAAAGCCATGTCGTTTCCGCAGAATATCGAGGGGTTGATCTTCGACCCGATGGTGCCCGTCATCGAGAAGTATCGTGACGAACTGCGGGCTCAGGGCGCGGATCTGATCGCCTTGTTGATCCATGAAGGGCTGCCCTTCGACCCCGAGATGGGCTGGAAGCGCATCGCCGAGGGCGAGGATGCGGACAGCGACCAGCAGGACGCCCAGGGTGGCGGCTTCGGTTACGTGTACGGCGGCGCCATGAATCTCATGGAGATCGCCCACGCCGTCGAAGGTATCGATTTTGCCGTGGGCGGTCACACCCACCGCGGTTACAACGAGCCCTGGATCGATCCGATGACCCATACCATGTGCTTCGAGTCCTACGGCAACGGCTCGAGCGTGGGCCACGCCATCCTGCTGTTGGACTCCGCCACGGGTACGCTGGTGGGTTATGACACGCCCCACGATCGCGGCACGCTGATCACGCTCTTCGAAGACGAGCTCTGGCCCCAGGACGAAATGCAGCAGGCCCTGAAGCCCTACGTCGACGAGGCCGAGGCGGCCATGAACCGTGTGATCGGCAGCGCGGCCGTGAACCTCACCCGCGGCGGCCCCGGTTCCAACCTCGTGGGCAATATGGTCACCGACGCCATGCGTCTCTATTTCGAGGCCGACTTTTCCTTCCAGAACCTGGGCGGATTGCGTGCCAACGTCCCGTCCGGCGATGTTACGGCCAAGGATGTTTTCAGCATCCTGCCCTTCGGCAACGAGCTGGTCATTGTGAAGATGGAGGGCCGGATGATCCGGCGCCTCGTCGAACGTAAGGTGCAGGGCGACTCCGGCGGTATCTGTACTTCCGGTGCCAAGATCACCTTCAACAAGAGCCGCCCCAACGGGGACAGGGTCTGTGAATTGATGGTCGGCGGCGAGCCCCTCGATCCCGAACGCATGTACGATGTGGTCTGTACGTCCTTCCTGATGGAGGGCAACAGCGGGCTGGACTTCCTGACCACCATTCCGGCCAAGAACATCAACCTGACCCAGATCACGACGGCCGAAGCACTGGAGCATTTCATAGCTCAGAACAGCCCCGTCCGCCCCCGCATCGACGATCGCTGGGTGGAGGACAACAGGGCGTCACAATCCTCGTATCTGGAGGGCATGAACGACCTGCCCTGACCCCTGACACCCTGCTTTCGTGTCGATCTCGACCCGGATTATTCACGCGGACGCGACTCCGCAAGAATAATCCGGGTTTCGTCTTAAGGCTCCCGGTTTACGACCGATGACTTGAGCGTTGGGCGGTTAAAGCCCCCCGACCTAAAAAAAGACACTGGACGGCGGGATCCGGGGGGGCCGCCTTAGAAGAGCAACCGAGGAGTCGGTAGTGATAGAGTTGAAAGCCGGTGTGGTCAACGAACAGCTACGCCGTTTCAGCCGCCGCATGGATCGCATGGTGATCGGCCAGCCTGCTGCAGCGGAAAGAATCACGGATTGCTTCAGCCGTCTCATCGCGGGGATCCACGATCCCGAGCGTCCCCTGTTGACGATGATGCTCATGGGCCCCACCGGCGTCGGCAAGACCGAGACGGTGCGCTGCATGGCCGAGTCCATCTACGGCGACAGGCGGGCCTACACGCGCATCAACTGCCAGGAATTCTCGGCTCATTACAACATCTCGAAGCTGCTGGGCTCGCCTCCGGGATACGTGGGCGGCGAAATCCGTCCGTTGTTGGCCCAGGAGAACCTGGACAAGCATCATCTCAAGGCAACCGAACGCCACAGCGGCATGATCAGCGAAGAGGGCGGCAAGCTCGCCGACATGTTCCCCAGCGACTCGGAGCGGTACCTGTCCATCGTGCTCTTCGATGAGATCGAGAAGGCGCATCCCAAGATGTGGAATACGCTGCTCGGCATCCTGGAGGACGGGCACCTGGTGCTGGCCAACAATGAGGAAGTGGATTTCACCAACACGATCATCGTGTTGACCACCAACGTGGGCAGCCAGGCCATGAACACCCATCTGTCGGGCAACAGTATGGGCTTTTCGGCCGGCCAGACCATGAACCAGCTCGACCAGAATATCGAGGACGCCGTCTCCCGCGAGGCCAAGAAGATCTTCCCCATGGAGTTCCTCAATCGCTTCGACGAGCTTGTGACCTATCACACCCTCAAGCGGGACCACCTCTTCGCCATCCTCGACAATCTCATTTCCCAGGTACACCACCGGGCCCTCGGCAGCGCCGAGCCCTTCCTTCTGGAAGTCACGCCTCGCGCCAAGGAGCGACTGGTCGACGAGGGAACCGATCCCGAATACGGCGCCCGTCCCCTGAAGCGCATCGTGGAGATGCGCGTGGTGACGCCGATCTCGCACCACATCTGCAGCGAGCAGATCCGTCGGGGCGACCTGGTGATGATCGATCACGACGGCGAGGACTACGTGTTCATGAAGGAGCCGGGGATCGATTGGGAGAACGACGCCGAAGCGTCCAGCCTCAAGCCGTCCAACAAGTGGACGCGCACGGATCTCGGCGTACGTGACGATGGTGGCGAAAAGAAGAAGATGGTGGAAGAGGCCGGCCAGATCGCCACCGCGGTGGAGACCCTGTCGGGATCCGGCATCGAGTAGACATTCGTATCGAAGGGGCTGACCGGGGCATCCTCCCTGCCCGAGACGTCGGCCCGACAAAGAGGGGCGGTCCGTATGGACCGCCCCTCCGCTTGTCTGCCTGTTATCCGGTCCGGGACTCGCCCGGCGCGGGTTAGGGCTGGAACAGGATTCGTCCGCAGCTCTCGCAGTTCATGACCTTGTTCTCGTGGACCACCGAGGTGAACGAGGTTGGGACATTGGCGAAACAACCGGTGCAGTGGCCGTCCCACACGGGCACCACGGGGTTGTCGTACTTCGCCTTCAGCTTCTTGTAGTAACCCTTGTGACGGGGTTCGACCTGATCGAGAAGCCCATCGATATCCTGCTTGATCTTGTCCGCGTCCATGGGGAAGCCCAAGGCTTCTAGTTCCTTGGCCTTCTCGTCATCCTGGGCGTCCCGGAGTTGGAGCTCAAGATTCTGGATGGAGACCAGCAGGACCAGTTGTCGGTTCATGGCCTACTCCTCCGTCAGGGATTGGCAGAATTTGTCGTAGCCGTCGGCCTGCAGAGCGGCGTCGCGTACGGCGTCGTCCTGCATCTTCTCGGTGAGGATGGCCAGCGATCGGATGTACTGGTTGCCGGTATCCTGGGGCGGCGCGATCAGCATGAAGAACAGATGCGTCGGTCCGCCGTCCACCGATTCGAAAGCCACGCCCTTGCTGGAGCGGGCCACGACGATGATCAGATCCTGGGTGGCCAGGGTGCGGCCGTGCGGGAATGCCACGTCGGGACCTACGGCCGTACTGCCGAGGGCCTCGCGACTCTTGAGCATTTCCAGAATAGTTTCCTTGTTGCCGATCGGAGAGCCGGCCAGGAGCGCGTCTGCCATTTCAGCGAGGACGCCTTCCTTGTCGGTAGCCTCGAGCTCAGGGATGAAACGATCCGATGACGTGAGCTGGAGGACTTCCTGGATGTCCATTGACACCACCTTGCGGGCTGGATGTTCTAACGCAAGCAATGTAACATTCGAAACCTAAGCAATAGGATTTGAAACCTCAAGGGGCATTTCGGACCGAAAACGTCGCAAGACGGCCGGGAGTCGGATCTCGATGCGGGACAGGGACGAAAAAACGCACGAGGGGATCGTCATTCGGTCCCAGAGCGGATACTGCACGGTGCTTTACGAAGACTGTGAGTATCTCTGCAAGATGCGGGGGCGTCTGAAGCAGGGGAAACAGCGCTCGCGCACGGTGGCCGTGGCCGGTGACCGGGTTCGGTTCGGTGTCGTGGAGGACGCCGGCGGCGACACCGCGGGGGGGGTGGTCGAAGAAGTCTTGCCCCGGACCAACAAGATATCCCGAGCCTCCTCACGGCGGGACCGCGGACGCACCGAGCAGGTCATGATGGCCAATCTCGACCAGATCATCGTCGTCCAGTCGGTGCGCGAACCAACGCCCATGACCGGCTTCGTAGACCGTCTGCTGGTGGCAGCGGAGCGCTTCGAGGTCGCGGGTATGCTCTGTCTGAACAAGATCGACCTCGACGCCGAGGCGGCGCATAACGATCGTTGGGACTACTATGCGACCCTGGGCTACGCGGTGTTGCGCACCTCCGCCGAAACGGGCGAGGGTGTGGAGGCTTTCCACGACTCTCTGAAAGGGAAAGTATCTCTGCTGTTGGGGGCGTCGGGCACGGGCAAGAGTTCGTTGCTGGCGAAGGCCACGGGATTGGATCTGCGCGTCGGCGACGTCACGCCCAAGACCGGGTTGGGCCGCCACACGACCACACGGACCGAGCTCTTCGCCCTGGGCGACGACGGGTTCATCGCCGACTCGCCCGGGATTCGCGGTTTTGACGTGTGGGACGTGGAGCCCATCGACCTGCGCAACCTGTTCCCGGAGTTCCTGGAACCCGCGCGGTCTTGTCGCTTCTCGACCTGCCTGCATCGTGACGAGCCGGCTTGCGGAGTTGTCCACGCCATTGCCGAAGGCGAGGTGCCCGAGTGGCGCCGCACGGCTT
>DAOVZQ010000338.1 GCA_030635025.1 bacterium | reverse complement strand
TCCGGCATCCACGGCCACCTGCGCTGTCCCCGGCCCGACGGCCCCGAGATCGCCGTCGCCTTCGACCTGCTGCTCGACGATGAGGTGCTGCCCGTGGCGGGTCTCAGCAAGACGGAGACGTTGCTGGGTACGGCATCGGGTCATGTGGTGGAGATAGACGAAACCGTTGCGCGTGATCTGGCCTACGGACCCGAGCTGGCCGGACTGCTCAGCGCCTGTCGTCTCGCGCGTCGAGATGGCGAAGGGGCCCTTGACGTCATCCAGCAGGCCCTTGATATATTTCCCGATGACCTGTATTTAAGGTATCGACAGGGTGTGGCCGTAGCGACCTGGCTGGCCGCCGACGGCGAAGACGGCCTGACGTCCGCTCATGCAACGAATCTGCGCAAGCAGGCCATGGTGGATCTCGAACAGGTTCTGGACGGCCGATCTTCGCGGAATGGCCGGTCCGATAAATGGCGTTATCTTTACCCTCTACGTTATCTGGGTTTGCTGCACGTGCAGGCCGGGGATCACGATGCGGCCGAGGGACGATACGATCAGGCGCTGTCGCTGATGCCGCTCTACTCTCACGCGTGGCTCGGCAAGGCCGACTGCGCTCACGCCCGTGGCGAAGGCCGTCGTGCGATGGGTTTTTATCTTCGCGCGGTGACCACCGACGACAGCAACCTGTCGGCCTGGGTCAGAGGGTGCCGGCTATTGGATGAACTAGGCTTCGTCGACAACGCCAAGAGCTGGCGCGGCAAGGCCGAGACCCTGTTCCCGGAGTATCCCGGTTTTCGGGGTGAAGACCGGATTGAGGACCTGTATCCTGCCGAGGAGCCCGTCCTGATCCATACTTGACCCATCGGCGCCCGAGTGGCCGCCCCGACCGGTGCGACCGGCCGACCCTGGAATCTGAGCCCATCGAGGCGGAGTATGTCTTTGCAGTATCCACGACACGATTCCTTGGCCCCGGAACCCCGGGGCGTCGATTTGCCGCCCCACAAGCAGGTCTATGCCAACCGCAACCTGCGCATGGAATCGATAGCGGCCATCGGTTTCGACATGGACCATACGCTCGCGCTGTATAATCACCGTGTCTTCGAACAGCTTTGTTTCGAGATGGCCATCGATCTGTTGGTGGAGACGAAGGGGTATCCCGAGAGCATCCGCGAACTCTCCTACGATCGATCAGCCGTATCCCGCGGCCTGATCATCGACAAGCGGCTCGGCAACATCATCAAGATGGACGCCAACAACTACGTGTCTCGCGTGCGGCACGGTGACCGATTGCTCTCCCACGACGAGCGGCGCAACGCCTACAAGCGCGGCCGCATTCGTCAGACTGCGGAGCGCTACCGGGTCGTGGACACGCTATTCGACCTGCCGGAAGGATCGCTGTACACGGCGCTCATTTCCCTGAAGGACACCGATACGGGCGTCATCAAGAACAGCTATAAGGTGCTGTTCGAGGATATCCGTTCGGCGATCGATACGATTCACCGCGACGGCTCGCTCAAGCGGAAGATCATGTCCGACCTGCCCCGGTTCTTCGTCAAGGATCCCGAGCTCGAGGAGACCCTGATCAAGTTTCGTGAGGCGGGCAAGAAGCTCTTCCTGCTCACGAATTCCGAGCCGGACTATACCGGCGCGGTGATGACCTACATCCTGAGCAACGGTGTCGGATCGTGGACCCGGTATTTCGACCTGATCATCTGTACGTCGGGCAAGCCAGGCTTTTTCCTGCAGATGGGCAAGGGTCGCGCCGTGCCTCCCGGCAGTGTCGAAGGTCTGGACAATGAAAAGGGTCAGTGCTACACGGGCGGCGATGCGTTCTTCCTGGAATCGAAACTCGGTACGATCGGCGACAGCATCCTTTACTTCGGCGACCACACCTACGGCGACATCCTGCGCAGCAAGAAGTCGGTGGGGTGGCGTACGGCCATGATCGTGCCCGAGGTGGAGGAGGAGATCCTGTCGACCCATCCGGTCCACGAGAGCATCCGCGAGCTCGAGTACATCGAGGACACCATCGAGGATCTCACGCTCGAACGGGACCATATGCTCTCGGTACCCGAACACGACCCTGAAGCCGTCGGCGTGCTGCGCGACTATATCCGCGCCAGCCTGGGTCGGCGGGCGCTCATGAAAAAGCGGATCGCGGCCGCCTATAACCCGATCTGGGGTTCCATCTTCCGAGAGGGGCGCACCTCGTCCCGCTTCGGGGAACAGATCAAGGACGTGGCCTGCATCTACACCAGCCGCGTCAGCAATCTGAGCCATTACCCGGTCCAGAAATTCTTCGTCAGCGCCCGTGAACGCATGCCCCATGAGTGATCGGGCCGCCATTTCTCGTTGGCGTCCGTACGGACGCGTGCTAGCATATCCGCGCGTCGGCCGCTGCCCCGGCGCCCTGAACGAGCGGCAGCGCCCATCCGCTTGAAATCAATCTTCGGGAGGATCAATGCGTGGTATGAAGAACGTCCTGGTTGTCGGGACGGGAACCATCGGCGAGCCTTTGATCGGTCTGCTTTGCCATTTCAAGGATCAGCTGGGTCTGGACGATGTATTGTTCCACAAGAACACGCCCCTGCTGACCGACCGCAGCAAGGTCGAAGCCCTGATCAAACGTGGCGCCCGCATCGTGGCCAACAAGGACCGCATCGATGGCTTCAAGGATTTGGGTATCGATGTTTCGATGACGGCCGAGGACGCGTTGGAATCGTCCAGGGTGATAATCGACTGTACGCCCATGGGCAACGAGATGAAGGAGCGCTGGTACAAGAACTACGAAGACAACACCGATGTCTTCATCGCCCAGGGCAGCGAGTTCGGTTTCGGAAAGCAGTATGCCCGCGGAGTCAACGACGAGATCCTCGACCACAGGACCGACAAGTACATCCAGGTCGTGAGTTGTAATACGCACAACCTTTCGCTGATCATAAAGATGCTCGGCTTCGAAGAGGGTGATCCCGAGAACCTGGTCGAGGGACGATTCGTGTGTATCCGCCGATCGAACGACATCAGCCAGGACGCCAATTTCGTACCTAGCCCCGAAGTGGGCGCCCACAAGGATGAGCGCTTCGGCACCCACCACGCCCGCGACGCCTGGCACCTGTTTAATACACTGGGCTACGATCTGAAGCTCTTCTCTTCGGCCATCAAGCTGAACACCAATTTCATGCACGCCCTGCAGTTCCACTTGAAGGTTAAAAAGCCGGTCACCCACGAAGAGCTGCTCAAGCGCTGCATGAAGAACGACCGGGTGGCGATGACCCACAAGAAGACGGCCAACGCCATCTTCTCATTCGGTCGAGACCACGGCTTCTACGGGCGCATCCTCAACCAGACGGTGATTCCCTACAACGGTCTGCACGTCTCGGAGGATGGCCACGAGATCACGGGCTTCTGCTTCACGCCCCAGGATGGGAACAGCCTCCTGAGTTCTGTGTCGGCCGCGGTGTGGGCTCTCTACCCGGACACGTACGACAAGATCATCCAATGCCTGCGGAAGTACTTCTTCAAGGAAGTCTAGACCGCAGTTGGCGACGGATATGACAAAGGCGGCCCCGGATGGGGCCGCCTTTTTTACGCCCGAGTTGGTGTCAGGACGCGGCGGGTGACGCGATTTGGTCCAGTAGTTGACGGTAGGTTTCCTGGGCCGGGAGATCCGCATCGGCCTTGGGCATGATCTGTTCCAGGCGGCTCAGGGCCTTGCGCGCGATGGCCGTTTCCCCGGAGGCCAGGGCGGCGCGTGCCATCAGCAACAGTGGACGGATCAGCTGGGGGTTGATCTCCAGAATCTTGAAGGCGTTTTGCAGGGCTGCGTTCGGATTGCCGGCGGCGAGATAGGATTCTCCCTGTCGCCACAGCGTCCACCAGATCTCGTGGGGCGCTGCATTCTCGACCAGCAACAACATGGCGTCCCATTCCCGGATGGCCAGCTCATGTTCGCCCCGCGCGGAGGCAGTGATGGCGGCGAATTGGTGCTCCATGCGGGAGAGGTGTTTCAGGACGTCGGGGTTGTCCATATTGGTGCCTTCGAGCAGCT
>DAOVZQ010000189.1 GCA_030635025.1 bacterium | reverse complement strand
CATGACCCTGGTGCGATGACGCGGCGGGGAGCGCTAGGGCTTACCTAGCAACTTGAACATCTCGTTCTTGTAGGCCTCCACCCCCGGCTGATCGAAGGGGT
The DNA here is from genome assembly GCA_030635025.1 of bacterium. Taxonomy (GTDB): domain Bacteria; phylum Krumholzibacteriota; class Krumholzibacteriia; order LZORAL124-64-63; family LZORAL124-64-63; genus JAHIYU01. The sequence goes on along the minus strand of DAOVZQ010000189.1, from coordinate 5,795 downwards.
TGACCCCCAACATGCGCCCGCTCACCGCGACGGCCTTTTCGAAGAAGAAGAGCAATCCGCCGAGGGACCACTCGTCCAGGGTCCGCATCTCCAGGGAGATCACCGGTACGCCGCCCGCGATGTGTGCGGCGCGCGTACCCTCAAAGGCCTTGCGGTTGATCTCGTCGAGACTGCGATCGACGAGATAGGCCAGGCCGTCGCTGTTCCGGTCGGCGCCGTCCGGGCCGGGATCGGCGGGAACGGTCAGGTCGGGCACGCCCGAGTCGACCACCAGGAAGGTCTCGAAAAGTTCGCGGCGACCGTCCTGTATGTACTGACCCATGCTGTGCAGGTCGGTGGTAAAGCGACAGGAGGCGGGAAAAATACCCTTGCCCTGTTTGCCCTCGCTCTCCCCGAAGAGTTGTTTCCACCATTCCTGCACATAACCCAGGTCGCTGTGGAAGGTGCTGAGTACCTCGGTCGTGTAGCCCTTGTTGTAGAGTCCGTTGCGGATTGCTGCGTACAGATGGGCGGGGTTCGCTTCCTGGACCGTGTTCTCGCAGACCACCGACATGTCGCCGGCGCCTTCGAGCAAGGCGCGCACGTCGAGGCCGGCCACGGCCAACGGCCATAGGCCCACGGGCGTGAGGATCGAGAAGCGTCCGCCCACGTCGTCGGGGATCACATAGGTGTCGTAGCCTTCCGCGTCGGCCAGGGTGCGAAGGGCGCCCCGCGACGAGTCGGTGACGGCGGTTATGCGCCGTCGCGCGTTTTCGGCGCCGTAGCGCTCTTCGAGCAGGGTACGGAAAAGACGGAAGCTAACGGCCGGTTCGAGGGTTGTCCCCGACTTGGAGATCACGCAGAGACGTATGTCGCGATCGCCGATGTCGCGCAACAGCCGGCTCAGACCCGTGGAGCAGAGATGGGTGCCTGCAAAGACGATTTCCGGTCCGGACGTTCTGTCGGTCAAGGCGGACAGGACCGCCTGGGCGCCCAGATAAGAACCGCCGATCCCGATCACCACGACCACATCGCAGTCCTCGCGGGCCCGCTCCGCGGCATCTTCCAATCGTTGCAATTCAGGTCCCACCATGGCTTGTGGCAAATCCAGCCAGCCGAGATAATCGGCCCCTGGGCCTTCCCGACGACCGAGCTCCGCTCCGATCGCTCGGGTCAAATCCGCATAGGCGGAAATCTCTTCATTGGCTATAACATCCTGTAATCCGTCGAGTTGTAAGCTAAATGCGCCCCAATTGGACATGTCGGATCACCTTTGGTTGCAGTCAATTCCATCTTGGCATGAGCTTATGGCCCGTTGTGTGCTATTCTACCTGTTCAAGCGAACGTCGTTTTGCATTCTGAGACCAAATCGAGAGAGAGACAACCCGGTTCTTTGTGAACGCAACTCAGCTATGACATATTATCTTCGCACAGCAACCGCTCTCGCCATCGGGCTGATGTGTGCTTGGGGTCTCTTCCCCGACACCGTGTTCGGCGCGCCGCGAAGCCTGGACACGCCCGACTCGTGGATGTTCGAAGGAAAGGGCACGGCCCAGCGCCACCCCTTCAAGATCTTCGATCCCGACAAGACTCCCACAACACATCCTTCGCAGGACAAGTTCGATATCCTGCACTACGCGAATTATTTCGTGCTGGACTTCGATAACTCGGCGCTTCGAGGCACGCAACTGATCGCCATCATGCCCCTGAGCAGCGACGTGACCGAGATCGTCCTGGACTTCGTTGACGAAATGACGTTCACGTCCGCGGCCTTGTTGACGCCCGACTACGAGCTCCTCGCCTTCACCCACGACGAAGACCATGTAACGATCACGCTCCCGTACGCCGCCTCGGCCATGGACACGATCAGCCTGCTCACAACCTTCGAAGGCGTTCCGCAACCCGACGGAATCTACGGTTTCCAGTTCAACGAGCGTGACAACGGACAGATCGTGGCGGCCAGCCTCAGCGAGCCCTGGAGTGCGCGTACCTGGTGGCCCTGCAAGGACGACCCCAACGACAAGACCACCTACGGCACATCCATCTACGTGCCAGAGGGAACGACCGGCATATCCAACGGCGCCGAACTCGATTCACCGCCCGAGAATCCGTACCAGCACGACGACACGAAATCGATCGTCGACGATACACTGGCGAGCATGCTCAGCGACATGACCGAACACGTCCCCATGTACTGGCAGGAGAATCACCCCATCTCCACCTATCACTTCGCGGTGACCGCCTCGGAGTATGAGCGCCTCGACGACATCTATGTGGACGCCGACGGCGACACGCTGCAAATCACCAACTTCGTCTATCCCGACCTGGTCCCCATGGCCGAGATCGACTTCGCGCCGATTCCGCAGATGCTGGCCTGGTGCGAGGACACTTTCGGCCCCTATCCTTTCCCGGATGAGAAATACGGCCATGTCCTCTTTGATTGGCAAGGGGCCATGGAACACCCCACCGCCGTCACCTATTCGTCACAATTCATGACGGGCAACAACCAGTACAACACGATCATCGTGCATGAAATGTCGCATCAATGGTTCGGCAACCTCGTCACCTGCGCCGACTGGTCTCACATCTGGCTCCACGAGGGTTTCGCAACCTACACAGAGGGGCTCTGGCGCGAACACACCCTGGGCGCGGGCTCCCTGAAGTGGTTCATGTACGCGCGCAGCATCTTCACGTGGTGGTCCGGACCGCTGGTCCGCCACACCACAAGCGACAATCCCTGGTACTACTTCGATACCCTGATCTACCACAAGGGCGCCTGGGTCCTTCACATGTTGCGCAGGGAGATCGGCGACCGGGACTTTTTCGAGATCCTTCGGCTCTACACGCAGGAACGCAGCCTGGCCTACGGCACGGCGACCACCACCGACTTCGTGCGCTTCTGCGAAGTTTATGTGCGCCACAGTTTGTCGACGTTCTTCGATCAGTGGCTCTATCGCGAGACTTATCCCGAGTTGGACGTGAGATGGGCCAACAACGGTTCCGAGACGGAGTCCAGCGTTTGGATCGAAATCGACCAGACTCAGCCGAACGATCCCTTTGCCGGCGATGCGCCTTTCGTCTTCGACCTGGACATTCGTCTTGAAACTCCGGCCGGCGACCTCAACCGCGTCATTAAGGTGGATCGGCGCCATGTGATCGTGACCCTGGACGCCCCGGCGCACGTGGAGAACATCGTGCTGGATCCCAGTGGTTGGATGCTCTACACGGCGGACATCGTCACCGCGGTGGAGCCCTTCGCCCCGGAGACCCGGGTGCTGCTCCTGCGCGATCCCGAGCCCAACCCCTTCTCCGGCCGCGGCGTCATCGCCTGGACGACTCCCCTGGGCGGCGGCGATGAACTGGCGGTCTACGACACTCGCGGACGCCGCATGCGCAAATGGAGCCTCTCTCCCGCCGAGCCCGGATCGCGCAGTGTCGCCTGGGATGGTCGTGACCATGACGGTCGTCGACTGGCGGCGGGCACCTATGTCTATACCGTCATATCACGCCCTACAGACGGCGGCGCTCCCCTACGCAGCTCCGGCAAGATCACCCTGGCCCGCTGACCGCTGGCTTCTCCTCCCAAACTTGTTACACTTGTCCGGTTATCAACAACGGAGGAAAAACGTGTCCGAAGCCTTGCCCGTGATCGGTGCCCACTACGCGGAAATCGCCCTCAAGGGGCGAAACCGGAACATGTTCGTCAGGAGCCTCAAGAACAACATGTTCCACGCGCTGCGCGGCGAACCCGTCCGCACGATCAACCACGTGGAAAGCCGGCTGCTGGTGCGGTTGGATGATCACGAGGCCGTGGACCGGGCCGTCGAGAAACTGAGCCGCGTCTTCGGCATACAGTGGCTCTCGGCCACCACGCCCGTATTGCGCACCGATGACCCGCTCGCCGATCTGGCGCGCGTCACCGACACGGCCACCCGGCTCGCCCACCAGGACGCCGCCGGCGCCAAGAGTTTCCGCGTTGACGCCCGACGTTCCGACAAGACCTTCCCCATGAACTCACAGGCGATCAACGAGCATGTGGGCGGCGCCCTGCAGCCGATCCTCAAGCTGCCGGTCAACCTGAATCATGCCGAGTTCACAGCGCACGTGCTGGTCCTGCAGAAGGAGATGCTCGTCTTCACCACCAAGGTCCGGTGCGGCGGCGGGCTGCCCGTGGGCGTGAGCGGTCGCCTGGCGGTGTTGCTCTCCGGCGGCATCGACTCGCCCGTCGCGGCCTGGATGATGATGAAGCGCGGCTGCCGGCCCGAGTTCGTACACTTCTTCTCCGGCCGCACCCGCGAGGAAACCAGCGTAGCCAAGAACGTGAGTCTGCTCACGAAGCTGGCCCGGTGGTCGCCGCGACCGTTCACGCTTCACTGCGTCCCGGCCTATCCCTACGAGGCGCGCGCGGTCGGCACCGTGGAGGACGCCTACGACATGGTGCTCTTCCGTCGGTACATGGTGAAAACCGCCGAGCGCATCGCCCGGCGAGAGAACTGCCTGGCCCTGGTCACCGGCGACAGCGTGGGACAGGTCGCCAGCCAGACGCTGCACAACCTGCGCGCCATCAGCCCCGACGTGACCGTGCCCATCCTCCGCCCCCTGGTCGGCCTGGACAAGGTGGAGATCACCGACCTGAGCCGACGCATAGGCCTCTTCGAAACATCCATCGAACCCTACCGCGATTGCTGTTCGATCCGTTCGCCCAAGCCCGTGCTCAATGCACATCCGAACGAACTGCTGACCCTGTCTGACGAGATGGGAATGGAAGACGCGGTGACCGAGGCTATCAAGACATCGACCAAGCTGAAGGTGGGACCCGAAGGACTCATCGAGAAGACTACCCGGCCAGAACCCGCCTGACGGACTTGACCCGCTGGCGCCACCAGGGATTGTCGATGCTGTCGGTGCGGATGTGCTTGCCGGTGCCGGGGGCATGTATGAATTCGCCCCGTCCCGTATAGATGCCCACGTGGGATATGATGTCACGATCGATCCGGAAAAAAATCAGATCCCCGCGCAGCATGGTGCGCAGGGTGACGGCGCGACCGGAGCGCGACTGGTGACGTGCGGTTCGCGGCAGGGTGACCCCCACTTCGCGGAATACGAACTGGACCAGTCCGCTGCAATCGAAACCCTTGGGCGTGGTGCCGCCGTAGACGTACGGAACGCCCCGGAAGGACTGGGCCATGTCACAAACCTGGTCGGACTGGGGCTGGGTGCGGTCGATGTCCTGCCACTTGATCGGCGGGGCGGGACGATCCCGGGCCGGGGGGGGGATGATGCTTTCGCGGGCCGGGGATGGAGTCGGATCGGAAGCCGGTTCGGATGGCGAAGCGGAAGCCACATCGGACACGGGCAGCTGTCCGCGCCGGTGCGGGGCGCATCCGGGCAGCAGAAGGCCGGCAAGCAGCACCAAGAGTGCCGCCGCCGCCAGGGACGTCCTTGTCCGAGTTCCGGCTTCCATGCCGATGAGTGTAGATAAAGACCGCCTCATTGTCACGGCTCAGCCATGCAAGAAGTATGCTCTGTCTCTTGGCGACAGGACGGCGCCTTGGCAGCATCCTCATGGGGTGTTAGCTTGAAACACCTTTCAATCAGGCCAGAGGAGCCAGCATGAACGAAACCACCGACACGGCGGATCAGGGTACACAACCGGGCGATATCGTCGAAACCGTCATAGACAAGCTGGTTACCGGCGGGGCCGGCCTGGGGCGCACGCCGGAAGGACTTGCCGTCTTCATCGCCGGCACCATCCCCGGCGAGCGCGTGCGCGCCCGCGTGATCCTCCGCAAGAAGGGTTTCGTGCAGGCGGATCT
>DAOVZQ010000248.1 GCA_030635025.1 bacterium | reverse complement strand
CGACAACGGCACGATCTACTATGCCGATGTGCGCGCCAAGAAGTTTTGCGGTTCGTGGGGGCCGTGGTCGGATTGCCGCAGCTTTACTACACTCGATATACCCACCTCCGAACCGAATTATCTCACGCCGAGCAACGGGGATGTTTGTCAGGACTCAACGCTGGTGTCGATCGCCTGGTCGCCGGTGGTCGGCGCCACCGATTACGAACTGCGTGTGGGGGAGACCTGCGATGCGGGGACCATCTATCCACTCACGTCGGCGACGCCATATCACGAGGTTACCGGGCTGCAGGGCGATACAACCTATTATTACCAGGTTCGGGTGCGCGGTGCTTGTAACAACTGGGGCGACTGGAGCGACTGCCGTACGTTCAGCACGTTGCCCGGGATCTATGCCATACCGGATTCGCCGTTCCCGTCGGATGGGTATGCGTGCGTGGGGGCGACCATGAGCCTGAGTTGGATGCCGGTGGAGTATCCGGCCACTTACGAGGTGGAGTGGGGCAGATCCTGCCGCATGGATACTCTGGCCTCGGTTGTTGCCAACTTGCTCGAGCTGCCGCTCATGGCCGGAGGTACGTGGTACTGGCACGTGCGGGCGGTCCATGTTTGCGGCGGGACCAGTTCGTGGTCGCCGTGCTGGAGCTTTGGGGTGGACGACACGCCGCCGGTTTGGCCGGAACTGTTGATCAGCCCGACGCATACCGTCTCGATCTGGTCGAATGATCCGCTGGTGATGACACGCTGGGAAGCGGCCGCCGACGACTGCAATGTCGAGTACCGCGTGCTGTGGGACCACGAGCCGGCCACCATCCCCGACGAACTCGTGTTGCACATCAACGACATCCAGCATTGGAGCGATCCGCTGACCGATGGGGACGACCATTGGGTCCACGTCCTGGCCAAGGACCAGCCGGGGAACCTGGCGGTGAATCCGCAGCATCTGGGGCCGTTCTGGATCGACGGTACGCCGCCCGTGGTCACGGTGAATTATCCGGTCGGTGGGCAGAGCTTCGTGATGGGAGAGGTTGTGACCATCGACTGGACGGCCGATGATCCCACCTCGGGGGTGGTTGGCAGCGAACTCCACTACACGCTCGACGACGGGACGGTCTGGCATCACATCGTTACGATCGGCGATCCGCTGGTGGGCGCTTACCCCTGGACGGTGCCCGATGCCCAGACCGACAGCGCCCGGGTGCGCGTGACCGTCACCGATGTGGCCGGTAACGCCGGCGTAGCCACCAACGAGCGGTGGTTCGGGATCGGCGAGCCGACCGGTATGGGTGATCTGCCCGGAAACGGGGCGTTCGTGCTGGCCTGTAACGTGCCCAATCCGTTCAACCCCACCACGGCGATCATTTTCGGGATGCCTACGGCCGAACATGTCGATCTGAGGGTCTACGACCTGGCCGGCCGTTGCGTGCGGACGCTGGTGAGCGATGTGCGGCCGGCGGGTCGGCATGAAGTGACATGGGATGGGTGCGATGACCACGGCACGGCCGTGGCGTCGGGGACGTACCTGTGCCGGATTGTGGCGGGCGGGTTCAGGGAGGCGCGGCGAATGGCGCTGGTGCGGTAGGGGTCGGGGGCTTGATGCCGAGTTTCATCTGGGGTCCCACGTGGGACCCCAATTTTGTTGTCTGGTTATCTGTTGTTCAGTTTGCCATCCGCATCTCGTCTTCCCTCGTCGGTATATCCTCCTGCCCGCTCGTCCCAACCTTACAAACCACGATTGTAATATCGTCGATCTGAGGATCGTCACCGGAAAAATCACGCACCAGGGTGTGCAGGCCGCCGAGGATCTCGCTCGCGGGTTCGTGCAGGCGTGCGCGGATGGCGTCCAGGCAGGTGTCCTTCTCGAGGAAGCGGCCGCGATGGGCCTGGCATTCGGTCAGACCGTCGGTGACCAGGACGGCGACGTCGCCGTCGTCGAGTGTGGGGCCGATGCCGGTCCCGGACGTGCTGCCTTTGACCAGTCCCAAGGGCATGCCGGTGCTGTGCATCTCGTACTTGAGTGCGCCCGAGGCATCGAGGACGAAGCAGGTGTCGTGTCCCGCGCTCACGTAGGTCAGGTGGCCGGTCGACGGATCGAGCGTGGCGAAGATCATGGTCACGAAGCTGCCCGCATCCAGATCCTCGTACAGGGCCTTGTTGATGCGGGCGAAGGCGTCTTCCACCGACCATTCGGCTTCGATCAGGGTGCGCAGCATCGCCCGCGTCTCCATCATCACCATGGCGGCGCCTATGCCGTGGCCGCTCACGTCGCCCACGACTATGCCCAGGTTGCCGTCGGGCATTTCGATGTAGTCGTAGTAGTCGCCGCAGGTCTGACCGGCGGGGAACACGGCCCCGGCGAGGTCCAGGCCGTGGATCAGCGGCGACGTCTGGGGATAAAGCCGCTTCTGCACGTTTGCGGCGACCGTCATGTGCAGCTCGCGCTCCTGCAGGGCCAGGAACTCGGTCATGTCCTTGCTCACCGACACGAAATTCGAGATGCGGCCGGTGATGTCGCGCATGGGTGTGATGGTCTGGTCCGCGGTGAAGATTTCGCCGTTCTTGCGGCGGTTGGTGATGGTATTGCGGTACACCTTGCCGCTGAGCACCGTCGACCAGAGTTCGCGGTAATGTTCGGGGGGGTGATTGTCCGACTTGAGCAGACGGGGTGTTTTGCCGATCACCTCGCGTTTCGTATATCCGGTGACACGTGTAAAAGCGGGGTTGATGTATTCGATCCGACCGTCGCGCGTGGTGATGAAGACCGCGTCGTCGGTGAGTTCCACGGCGTTGAAGAGCTTTTCGACCACCTCGTCGGATCGCTTCGTGTCGGAAATGTCGCGCATGACGATCAGCCCGCCGGTCAGTTCACCCTTGCTGTTGCGTAGGGGTTTGCCGTTGACCGTGAGCCAGGTGTTGGTGCCCGAGGTGTCGTCATGGATGCAGAAGATCTGTTCCTTGGCGCTATCGCCCGCCACGGCGCGATTCAGCGGACACTCGTCGGGTGTGCAGGCCGCGCTGCCGTTGGGGTGTCGGAACGGGGGTCTGAGATCCCCCTTGAGGGGGGCCTTGAGCATCTGGTCGGCGGCCTGGTTGGTCATGACGATCCGTCCCGCCGCATCGGCGACCACGACACCCTCGGTCATACCGGCCAGGACCGAATAGGTCAGCCGGCCCTGACGCCTCTGGATTCGGGTCTTGGCACCCGATGCAGCCATGATCAACGTTACGAACAGCAGTTCCCAGAGCACGGTCGAACCGACTCCCACAAAACCGGCCATGCGTCGATTCTGGGCCATGAACGTTTCGGTCGGCACGGCGGTGAGTCGCCAGTGTTTTCCGCCGGTCTCGATCATTTTCGACGTTCGCCAGCGGTCCGGATTTGGCGTCGGGTTGCCGTTTCCGTGGCGATGCAGAACGACCGCTCCAACGGACGTGTCGAAGTCTTCCAGCACAAAATCGTAGCACAAGGGATCATGAAAGGAGCCGGAAGTGATGGACATGTTCACCAAGGTGGCCACTTCAAAAACCAGCAGGACGAGACCCGCGTCGTTGCCGACACGCTGGAAGAGCAGGATGCCGGGGGACTGGCCGTCGCTCTGTGCGAGGTCCACCGGATCGGACAGCACGGGCTCTTGCGAAGCCAGGGCTTGCCGGATCGCCCGGTGACGGGCCGTTTCGCTGGCGAGGTCCAGCCCGAGGGCCGCTTCGTTGCCTGCGTAGGGTTCGACGTAGAAGACTGGGAAGTGGGCGTTGTTCAGACGATCGGGAACCGATCCCGACGAGGCGTTCAGATCCCTGATTCTGTAATCCGTGAACCCTTCGTCCCGGGCAGAACGCTCGTGTGACGCGCGCGCCTCGATGGGCACGAGAGGGATCCATTCCAGGGCTCGGATACAGCCGTGCCGTGCAAGCGCGCTTCGCGTGAACACCGCGAAATCCTCGCGGGAGACGGACTCCGAACTCGCAAACAAGGCCTCGACGGCGGAGAGAACCTCGGAAAATGCGATCAGCTGTTTTTCAAGAAGATAAGCGGATTCGTTGACGACTTCGTCAAAGCGGCCCTGGGTATGAGCGTCCTCGCTCCGGCCGACGATTCGGTATACGCCCAGTCCGAAAATGGGTCCGGCCAGCAGCAGGAGCAGGACAATACTCCAGAAAGTTCGTCCAAAAGATAGAGATCCCATAACGACTCCAACGGGGGGGGAGGTGTCGAGACCAGCTGTCTATGTAGAACCGTGTGTGCGTCTCTTCGGACGCTCTAGGATGCAGTCAGTACGCCATAATCCGTTCGGGGTGAAATTAGGACGAATTTACTCCAATATAGTTTCGATCGAAGTTCATCTGCACTAGGAAAAATGCCGACGACTGTAGGACAATGAGTTACGCGGTCAAATCCTCGAGTATGAGCGCTGAGGGCTTCGTCTCGATCTTTCCGTAACCCACTTCCTACAATTCGCGTATGATATCCGTCATATTTCCGGCTTGTGCTTCGTTGCGGTGTTCGACTCGATCCATTGTTGAAAGGACACTCCATGCCCCCGAAACCAGGACTCGCATTACTGTTGTGGTTGGTCGTGACCTGCGCCTTCGTGTTGTCGGTTCCACCGTCCGCACTGGCTCAGGATGCGCCGGACGCGGAACTCGATCCGGCCGACGCCGCCCAAACTGCGTTCATGGCTGCAGAGACCGACGCGCAGCGGCTGGCCATCGTCCATGATTTCCTCGACACATACCCCAACCATCCCGACGCGTCGTATGTGATCGAGGCCGGTATCTACGTACTGACCGGTTCCATGGATGACACCGCTGCCGCCATTGAGTTGGCCAAGGGGCACCTCGCCAAAGTCGAAGGGGACGAGTTGCGCGGGCGAATCCAGGAGGTCCTGGTCGATCTGTACAGCACGCCTGCGTATGCCCGTGAACTCACGGCCCTGATCGCCGATCTGCACGATTTCG